>CAZXHW010000740.1:0-4342 GCA_964639915.1 uncultured Heliomicrobium sp. | reverse complement strand
GCACCGCATCGTAGAGTTTCATCACCACACACCAGGCAATTTGCGCGCAATGGTTCAGGCCAAAATGCGCAATCTGAAAACCGGCTCAACGATGGAAAATCGCTTTCGTTCCAACGAGGACGTAGAGCGCGTGGTGCTGGAGGATCACGAGATGACTTATCTCTACAACGACGGTGGGACTTATTATTTTATGAACTCCGAAACGTATGAACAGATTGAACTGAGCGCCGACGATCTGGGCGATATGGCCGGTTATTTGCTGCCGGAAACAGTGATCAACGTGCAGTTTTACGAAGGTTCGCCCATCGGCATTGACATCCCAGCCGTCGTTGAGTTGACCGTTGTGGAAACCGAACCGGAAGTGAAAGGCGCGACGGTCAGTAATGTCGGCAAACCGGCAAAACTGGATACCGGCATCACCATTCAGGTTCCCGCCTTCATTAAAGAAGGCGACAAAATTCGCGTGGATACTAACGAAGGCCGGTATATGGAACGCGCCAAGTAGTAGTTGGGAGTCAGGAGTTGGAAGATGGCTTTCTTCCAACTCCTAGCCCCAGTCTCCCGACTCCCACGATGCAAATCCTCTACAGTCTTTTCTATACGCTGGCCTTTTTCACGCTTCTGCCTTACTTCGTTTATCAAGCCGTCTTCAATCGAAAATACCTGGGAAACTTGAAAGGGCGATTATGGATGTCGCCGGTTTTAGCAGATTCGCGCCCTGCCATTTGGCTGCATGCGGTTTCAGTGGGAGAAACCATCGCGGCAAAACCCTTGATCGCCGCATTGCGCCTGCGATTTCCTGAGCATCGGTTGGTGATTTCGACAACGACAATGACCGGTCAAGCGGTTGCTCGCCAGCAGGTGCTTGAAGCCGATGCCGTTTGCTATTTTCCCTTTGATTGGAAACTCACCGTTCGTCGCGCGCTCAATGCCATACAGCCCGAAGTCGTTATTCTGATGGAATCGGAACTGTGGCTGAACTTTTTGGGCGAATGCCGCAACAGGCAAATTCCAACCATCGTCGTCAACGGCAGAATTTCTGACCGTTCGTTCCCGCGTTCGCAAAAGTTTGGTTTCTTCATTCGCAGGCTTTATGGGTTGACGACTCGCTTTCTGATGCAAAGCCAGGTTGATGCTGAACGCGCAATCAAGCTCGGCGCCCCAGCCAATCGAGTGGCCATCAGCGGAAATCTGAAATACGACATTAACGATTCCAGTCAGTCGCCGAAGCTGGCAGAAACGGCTCAGCAATTGGAACAAATGTTTGCCCTTGGCCAATCGCCGCTGATCGTCGCGGGCAGCACCAGCGAAGGCGAAGAGCAGGCATTACTGGCGGCGTTTGCCGAACTCCGGAAAATTCAGGGAAAGGAAGCGACCCGTTTGCTGATTGCCCCGCGCCATCCTGAGAGATTCAATGCGGTTGCTGAAGTTCTTGAAGCTTCGAATGTCAGATTTGTTCGGCGTTCTTCGGCAAGCGAATCGGCCAAGGTCGCAGAAGTCATTTTGCTGGATACGATTGGTGAACTTGCGGCGATTTATCGGTTTGCCTCAGTCGTGTTTGTTGGCGGGAGTTTGGTTCCCGTTGGAGGTCACAACATTCTGGAAGCCGCGCTGTTTGCCAAACCGATCATTGTCGGTCCGCACATGCAAAACTTTCGCGAAATTACGTCAGAGTTTTTGCGGCGCAACGCTTTGATTCAGATTCGAAGGACTGATACACATGAACAGGTTGCAGAACTCAGCCGAACGTTTGCACGTCTGCTCAGCGATCAAACCGGTGCAACACAGCTTGGCAACAACGCCCGCCAAGCCATCGAAGACAATCGGGGCGCAACAGCACGAACGGTTTCCGCGATTGCGGAATTACTTGCCAGATAATTCATCCGTGTCCAGCCAGATTGTCACAGGGCCAGAGTTGTGAATTTCGACCAGCATATCGGCTTGAAAGACGCCGGTTTCGACCTTGAAGCCCATCAGGCGCAATCGTTCGACAAACTTTTCATACAGCGGCACAGCGAGTTCAGGCCGTGCGGCGTCAGTGAAACTTGGTCTGCGGCCTTTGCGGCAATCGGCAAAGAGCGTGAATTGGGACACCACCAGCATTTCAGCTTTTACGTCCAGCGCGGATAAATTGAACTTGCCTTCGCCATCGGCGAAAACGCGGAGGTTAGCGATTTTGTTGGCAAGCAACTCGACTTCGGCTTCGGTGTCGTTCGCTCCAACGCCGAGCAGCACGACATAACCTGCGCCGATCTGGCCGCTGATTTCGCCTGCAATGGTGACTTTGCCGCCTGTGACTCGTTGCAGAATTGCGCGCATCACTTCACTCCCACGATTCCCAAAGTGATCAGCAGCGCCCATTGCGGACCCAGATGACTGTTCGTGGTATCGAAAAATTCATCCAGCGAATGCGCGCCTTTACCTTCGCCGCCTCCGTCAATCGTGATTGCGGGGATTTTCAAGCTGATCGGGATATTGGAATCCGTGCTGGCCGAATGAAGCCTGGGTTTTATTCCCAGCGAAGAGGCCGCCGTCAGCGCCGTGATCACGATTGGAGAATTGGGCGATTGAAGGCCTGCTGGACGTTGGCTGACGACTTTTAGTTCAACCGTGATTGGTGCTTTGTTCGGACGCGCCTGATTTTCTTCGTCAAGCGATGCCTGGATCGCTTGCTTAAACTTGGCTTCCAGTTTGCCTAACTCCGCAGCACTTTCCGAACGCATATCCACTTCCATCCAGGCAGTGTGGGCGATGGAGTTGACCGAAGTTCCACCTTCGATTTTGCCGACGTTAAACGTGGTTTTGGGTTGTTTGGGAACTTCGAAGCGGGAGATTTTTTCGATTGCTCGGCCCATCGCGTGAATCGGCGAAGGCAAACCGAATGCGCCGTAACTATGCCCTCCCGGACCATGAAATGTTGCGCGGTAACGAACCACGCCGACTGCCGTGTTGGTAATGTCCAAGCCTACGCCATCAACCGAGATGAAATGCGTTGCGCGGCCTTTCAGTTCTTCGTTGAACAAATGGCGAACGCCACGCAAATCGCCCAAGCCTTCTTCGCCAACGTTGGCCACGAAAATGATGGTGCCGTCGGTTTCGATCTTGGCTTCGTTCATCGTGCGCAGGACAGCCAGAATCACCGCCAGCCCTCGGCAGTCGTCGCCGATGCCCGGGCCTTTCAGGATCGAACCTTCGCGCTTCACTTTTACATCCGTGCCTTCAGGGAAAACCGTGTCCAAGTGTGCAGCCAGCACCAGAACCGGGCCGCTGCCTTTGCCAGGACGTTCGCCCAGCACGTTGCCGACTTTGTCTACGCGAACATTTTTCAAGCCCAACTCTGTGAATCGTTGCTTGAACCATTCGCCGCGCTTGGTTTCCTGAAAGGTTGGCGCGGGAATTTCACAGATTTTGATTTGTTCATTGATGGTGTCGGCTTCAGTGGCTTTTATCTTTTCGAGCGTCTGTTTGACCTTTGGCAGATCGCTGATCTGTTTCATCGTCGCTTCGGCGGATTGCGCAGAGGCGACGATTGAAAAACCGACGAGCATCACGGCGATGCTCAGTGAGTTAGAGAGCAATTTCATGAATAAAGTTCTTCCCCTCCCACGAAGGCACGCAAAGTTTCACGAAGAAGGCAATGTCTGCTTTTCCTCTTCGTGTTTTCTTCGCGTGGCTTTGTGGGGAAAATGGTTTGCATTGGGTTTCAACTGTATCTGCGCCGAGCCTTGCTGGTAGCTTTTTGCGAAACGCGCAGCTTGATGTCTTGCTGTTCGGCGAATTGCTGAAACAGCGCATAAAACGCTTCGCGGTCGCGCGTGGAAATGACTGCGGCTGCGTCAGCGGTTTCGATGGCGTACGGATAGCCATTGCCCACGACGACTTCGGCGCGAATTACGTCCAGCACGTGGTTCAGCAATCGTTGCCGGTGGATCCACATGGGAATTTCCAGCCGCGCGGGTGGCGCTTGCGAACCGGTTTTTAGATACACAAAGCCAATGGATTGGCCTTGTGATTCGAACTCTTCCAACACGCTGATTTGTTTTTGATCGGCGCTGCCGCGTTTGCAGACAAACAGCGGCGTTCGCGCGCCCCATTCCAGCAAATGACCAACCAATTCCGCATCGTGCAATTGCCGCGCTTCGGCAAGCCCAAAAGCCAGGCTGAGCATTTTGGTCAGATCGCGCGCATCGCTGGAATCCACGTAACCGATCAGCGGAATTCCGGTCGCTTCGGAACACTGCAACAGCTTCAGCATCGCGTTGACATGCCGTTCACGCATATTCCCCTGCAAACGTTCGGCGGAATACACGACTGCGTCAGCATTCACCGGGCTGCCATCGTG
>CAZXHW010000739.1:0-4355 GCA_964639915.1 uncultured Heliomicrobium sp. | reverse complement strand
TCTGGACAGGGCATTTTACCCTGGTTAAGTGTCCAGGTTTTGGGGACCACTACACTATTCGCGAGACTCTATTTTTGGTAATTAACGAGTGCTATAGATAACATTAGTTATCGAGTGAGAATCGCTGGCTTGAACCATTCCAAATCCTTTTGAATTCCCCTCTCCGAATCCGCATTCCCAGCCGAGTTGCAGCAATTCCGGTGGAGCCGTGACGATAAACGGCACCTGCCAGCTTTTGATCTTCGTGCCTTTGTAAGATTCCAGCCGGGAAATGCGCTGCACGCCGCCGCGCCGTTCGATGTATTGCCAATCGAATTCAAACCGCAACGCATCCACTTCGCAGCCTTCCCCTGTCCAGATGCGAAACTTATGGCAGAGATTATTGCAGACGTGTGAACCAAACCGTGGATCGTCAGCACGCAGATATTGCTTTTCCTTGTTTCCCGGTTCGCTGACCGAAACCGTCAGCGGAGACAAGGTCGTAAACCGCATCTGCCCTGTGAAGCTCGGCGGCAGAATCTCTTCAATCTGCGTCACGACAAAGCGCGTCACGGCTTGATTGTCGCCAATCGCCACGACCTGTTGCGCGACCAAACCATTGACCAGAGCTTCGATGAATGCCACTTCCGGTGAAGCCACTTGCCAGGTCACGCGCCCGCCGCGAAACCAGACGTGTTCATCGCGCCCCTTGTCCAGCAGCGTATCCGGCAAATAGGGTTTGGAAAAAACGAAGAACTTGAATGCCGCGCGGGCATTCGCCGCATCCTGCTGATACCCCTGTTCGTGCAAAAAGGCTGCATAGTCCGGCGCAACCATGCCAACCGACCGATAGATCAAAGCGGCGAGCGGATAATGATCGAGGGGCAACGAAGCCGGGTCGTCCAATGGCATCAGACTGATTTTGATTCGCATAGCCGAATTGTAGGCAAGCCATCTGGAATTTGCCATGAATTCGGTATCCCAACCGTCAGGGAGGGGATAATTTCGTGAAGAGGGATTCGCTAATACGTTCACACATTGATACAGGGGAGGAAGCTCAGTAGAAAATTCCGGCGACGGAGATGTTTGTGAAGAATCTGCATTGACAGCAAAAAGGTTTAACTTTAGAGTCCCGCGCGTTGATAGGCCATCAGCTATCAATAACCACAGAATCAAGCCTGAGTCAGCCGGACAGCCCATCGAGTAGCAGGGCAAGAATCAGTGAACGATTGGGCGCGACTTCTCAGCACACACATGCCCCGAAACCGCAAACTCGCTCAGTAGAGTGTCAGCCGTACCGCACTCTCAATTTTGAACATCATGAAGCAAAAACATTACAGCCTTGTAGCGAGCGACTCTTAAGAGAGCAAACTCTATTTTCTTTTCCAAGATCAAATTCTTACTGGAGGTGAAGTGTGTATCTAGTCTTGATCGAAACATCTGGAAATCAGAATTACATCTTTGCTACAAACAAGTTGAGAGAAAATGTCGGAGCCTCCGAGCTGACCTATCGCGCTGGAACTCAGTGGGTGTTAGAAGCCGTTGCCGATGTCGGTGAGCTGGTAAATTTGTGGGCAGACGATCCAGCGCAATTGCGGCAAAACCTTTGCAACCCAGAGAAAAATCCACCGCTCAACAACGCGAACAAAGTCGAAGTTATCGTCGCTGCTTCGGGCAAGGCTTTGTTACTCATTAACGAGCTTAGGACTGGTCAGGAGATCATTCGCCAAGTAACGACGAAGGCGCTTGAAAACGCGCCCGGTATAGATGTTTGCGGTGTCATCAGCCGGTCATTCAACCCGGACAATGAGCCGCTGGGTGAGGTGGTCCGCGAGGTTCACGGAGAATTTGAGGAAGTGCGCGCCAATCGTCCCGGCCTGCCCATGCGCTTCTTGCGGTTACCAGTCGTGGCTGAATGTGTAACTAGCGGGTATCCCGCATCCGAATGGGATGACCAATCTCTAGGCACAAACAAGGCGAAATCGGCAGTGAGCCTGGCGAAGCTGAAGGCCGCACCGAAAACCGGATTCCGTCTTGATAACTTGCTCAGGGACATTCACCCAGACTTGAGTTTTGCCTCTAAGCTCGAAGAGCTAGAAGAACAGTGCGATTGGTTTGCCATTGTTCACGCCGATGGTAACGGGCTGGGGGAAATCTTTCTGAGGTTTGGTGAGCATATCGGTCTGAAACCACCCAATAATGGAGAGAGTTGCAAAGACTATAACGACTGTTATGTTGACAAATTTCGTCGGTTCTCGGTGGCTTTAGACCTTTGCACTGAGAAAGCGATTCGATCCGCCATCACGAAACTGCTTGTCAGATTTAAGCAGTACTTTCCCAAGCCGTTAATCATTCCGATTGTGCTGGGTGGCGACGACATGACTGTCATTTGCGATGGCCGCATCGCGCTACAATTTACGCACGTCTTTCTGCAAGCCTTTGAAGAAGAAACTGGGAATGCACACAAAATTTTTGACGAAGATGTTAAGTCTGAATTGAACGGAATTGTTTCCGAAATCGCAGAAAATGCATTAAACGCCAAACGACTGTCAGCTTCCGCTGGTGTCGCTATCGCCAAGCCTCACTATCCTTTCTCGGCTGCTTACGATTTGGCTGAAGAACTCATCAAGTCAGCCAAGCAGGTCAAGAAAATTGTTCTAAGCCCGAAGAAGGACGGCAAGAACCAAAACGTCCCTTGGCCGTGTTCCGCGCTGGATTTTCATGCTCTTTATGATTCGACCGCTTCCGAACTCGCTGAGATCCGCGACAAGCTCGTCAAAGATGAGGGGCAAACCAGGCTTTATGCACGGCCTTATGTGGTGTCTAAACAAGGCAACCTCAGCGGCGCAATCGCAGGTCAAGATTGGGCTACACAGCATCGCTGGTCTGATTTGCATGAACGAGTCACAGCCATCCTGGCACCTGACGAAGATAATGAGCAGCACCGCGCCATTCCGAACAACCAACTGCACGAGTTGCGCGCGGGATTGTTTCTCGGCAAAGAAGGCGCGAATGCGCGTTACAGCCTGATCAGCCATCGTTACGAAGTAAACAAGCTTAAGGTATTTGAAGAGGCGGATGATGATCTCTTCTTTGTAGAGACAGACAGTAAGTCAGCCACGAAGTTTCTTGAAGCAATGGAAGCCGCAAACTTCTGGGTAAGAGAAGAAATACAACCTGACGCGGAGGAAAAATGAGCGAACAAACAACCGATGCGAAACATGGCTTTACTCCATTCGGTACAACTTTCCGCGTGCGGCTCGCAATGCTCTCAGACTGGTATGTCGGTTCCGGGACAGGGCGCTATGGTGAAGTAGATCGCCTGGTATTGCGCGATCAGGACGGCCTGCCTTATTTGCCTGCCAAAACGCTGACCGGTATCTGGCGCGATGCCTGCGAACGTGCCGCGCTAGGGTTGGATAACGGCGAGCCAGGCGCGTGGTGTCGCTGGGTTCCGTTTCTGTTCGGTGAACAACCCGCGCACCAAACAGAAGAAATAGTGCCGAAACAGCCGCACGAATTTGGACATCCGCAACCCGCCGCCTTGTCCCTGCGTTCGGCACATCTGCCAAAGGATTTACGCCATGCCTTGCGACACGAAGACAAAAATGCAGTGCGCGAGGCCGTCACGTTTCCCAAACCCGGCGTCAGTCTGGATGTCCGTTCAGGCCGCGCCAAAGACAAGCATCTTCGTTTTGAAGAAATGGCGCGCATCGGTGCAACGCTCACTACGCAAGCCGAGATCGCCTGGGACAATTACCAGGACGAAGCGCAACGTACCGCGCAACAACGTACAGCAACGGCACTGCTGCTGGCGGGCGCACGGTTGGTCGAACGCCTAGGTGGCAAACGGCGGCGCGGCGCTGGACGTTGCACACTTACTATCGAAAGCAGCCCCGAACTCGAAACAGTGTGGAAATGGATTGAGACACAAAGCCCTGTGCAACCTCCTACGCTGCTAACGCCGGAGCCTGTGGTGCAATCTGAATCTGCAAAAGGCAAAACGGATCAGGACTGGACGCGCATTCAGTTTACACTGACAACCGAAACGCCCATCGTGGTTTCGACTCGGACGGTCGGCAACTTTGTCGAGACGGCGGATTACATCCCCGGCACGTATTTGCTAGCACTCATCCGCCAGGCGTTGCAACCGCTAGGCCTCAATCTCAACAGCGTTATCGTCAACGGCGACCTGCTCGTGACCAATGCGACCTGCGCGGTTGGCAGCGAACGAGGACGCCCGACTCCGCTCAGCCTGATGCAGGAAAAACTGACGGGCGGATTAAAAGACGGGTACAACATTTACAACCGGATTTGTGAGACGGGCAGCGGCAAGCAATTGATCGACCTCGGGATCGCAGTAGCCCGTCCAGTTA
>CAZXHW010000738.1:2238-4360 GCA_964639915.1 uncultured Heliomicrobium sp. | reverse complement strand
GCTTTATTCTATGGCTGGAACGCTGTTTTCAAAGATCGAGAATGAATAGACCCTGGTTCTAGCTACACCTTGCGGCAATCTTAAGAGAGAGGTGAAAATATCGATCGAACGTGTAACTCAATGTGTAACAAAAGCAAAACGGGCATCCTTGTGATACCCGTAACTTATTGATTCTAAAAGTCGGGACGGCGGGATTCGAACCCACGGCCTCTTGCACCCCAAACAAGCTCCACGCACTTTTCCTATTGTTTCCGATCGTTTCTGATTGTTTCCAGAATTCAAAATCAAGGACTTACGGCGACTCACCTGCCCTGATTGTTTCTGTACCGCCTTCATCTCTACGTCAATGTGTCCGCACAATGTGTCCGCAAAATAGGATTTTGAAATACAGACAGTTCCTGCAACCAAGCCAGCAATCCCGAATACCTACATAATTGGGATTGCTGGGAATTGGTAAAACGGTGCCGAAGTTCGCTGTTCACATCACCCCTAGAGCGCAGTCAGCGGACCTTAGCAGTAAGAGTGATGCCCCCTGATTCTTGGGACGCAGAGAACAGCTAATCGCCGAGTGGATTCAGGTCGTCCACAAAAAGCAACAGGTCATTCATCGTGAAGCGATCCGAGTGCTGGGCAGGCAAGGTTGGTTTCCAGCCTTTTTCTTTTAGGATTGAGTAGTCGCTTCCCTCCACTAAGCCGTGGAATGTTTCCACCACGAGCCGGCTGCCAACCTCTCCCAGCCGCAACCCGCCTTGCTGCACCTCAGCCTCCTTCAGAATGTAGAACCAGAGTGGCGTTTTCGTATCGAAACCTTGAGCCAACACAATTGCGGAATGCGGCCCGGATGCAACTTCGGCAGGTGTCAGCGCAGTGGCACCAAGCTTGCCAGCCACGTCCTGGCCTGTTGGCAGGCCGACCAGACGGCCACGAAGCAGATTGCGTGCGGCAAGGAACCGCAAGTGGTCTTGCTCTGCATTGGCGAATTCTGGCAGGTTCTGCAAGTGAATTGCCAGGTTCGTGTCAATCAGCCGCGCGGCGTTGAGTTGCGGATGGCGGACCCCGCCGGGCTGCTCGCTGAAGTCATACATCCGCCGCCAATCCACGATCCAATCACTCGGCACCGTCGGCTCGCCGCCGAGGTCTGATGACTTTGCATTTTTGGAAAATTCGAAGAACAGGTTCAACTGCGGGACAAACCCGGCCAAGCCGTCGGAACTGAAGACCTTGTTCCACTGGTATGCATTTCTGATCATGCTATGGCCCTGCCGATACGCAGCCACGGAAAATTCAATCGGCATGCACAGACGGGTTCCAGTCGGTGCGCCCTTGGGGAAATAGAACCTCCGTCCGTAGGCCAGCACGTCATCCAAGACGGCAGGCGCGACCAGGCGCGGCACGAAATCGTGGAGCACGATGGATTGATAGTGCTGGACGACTACCTTGCGCGCCTCCTGAAATAGCTTTTCCTCCTCAACTCCGGAGGCTTGCAAGCGATCAACGACTTTGTTGTGGAATTTGAGGAAGGCCAAGTGGGTCTGCGCCACAATCAAATTTTCGTCATTGCGGGGGTCGCCGATGATCGCGCGTTTGGGGTCATTGGGATCATCCGCGGGACGGCGCGGAAGGTCATTGGGGAAGGATTCAGTCACCCCGAAGATTGGCCGTCCGGTGGTTGTGCCTATCTTCAATCGTATGTGATCCGTTTCATATAGATCTGGGGAGTCCACCGGGCCGCGACCATACAGACTGTCCAGTTCCAAAGCAGGCGACCGCCCTTGCTCAATCTCACCCGGATCGAGTTCGCCGTCAGGGATACCGTCGGTGCGGTCAAATGTGATGTCGTGATCCACGAACTGACCCAGGTAAGTAAACCCGGCGGGGATTTGCGAATCGCCGCTTCCCGGTACGAATGGATCCGTCAGTGCCTGGCCCAGGGCAATCAATCCAGCGTCATCAGGCTGAAACTTGTCCAGGCCTGGGAACAGTCGGCAAAACCGAAATTCCCGGTTCTCAGCTTCCGGCTGCGCGGCAGACTCCTGGGCAGCGGCAGCCTGCGGCGCTATTGCCCGCAGCCGTGGTGATGGCATGGCGGCGGGGGTGTAACCTTCTCCCTCAATATAAAACT
>CAZXHW010000738.1:0-2228 GCA_964639915.1 uncultured Heliomicrobium sp. | reverse complement strand
GTTCACTCATAAAATTCTCCTTGTTGTTTTGGTTACCACAACGAAATGACGGCTGGCACGAACGCGGGCGGGCGGCTTGCCACCGCATCGTTGCGCGGCCATTTCGGTTTGGATGTTTGGGTTGGTGAATGTTGGGGGCGCGAGCAAGGCATCGCCCAGATTAGAAGTTGAGCCTGATGATGCGGCTTTCAGCCTCGTCGTCCACTGTTATACGATAGATATAAGCCCCCGGCGGTACGCCATACCCAGCGTCGTCCTCTAAATTCCAGATCACTGAATGGCTGCCAGGGCGCGGGCTATCTTCATCCAGAAGTTTGCGGACGTATTGCCCGAAGCGATCCCAAATATCAATCGTCAACCGTCTGGCTCCCGCACTGGGAACCGTGTAGGCGATCTCGACCGGGCCGGTCCAGTCCTGCGGCTCGTTCGTGTCCAGAATCCGGGCAGCGCTCGCCAATGCAATAGGGTGCGACGCAACCGGCTCAGCGGAGTATTTGAAGACCGTGCGCCCGGACGCATAGCCAACAGTGACGGGATTGCCAAAGAATCTGAAGCGGTTGATGAAGCGCCCGATTTCATTCGCGTCGCGCCAATTGTCGCCGCCGTCGAGCGTCTCGCTGTTGAAGCCTCCCTGAAAGTTTGTGTCGCCCCATCCCCAGACCCATCCGTGGTTCTCGTCAACGAAGCCGATGCCTTCAAGATTTGCATTGCCTTGCTGGTCGTTAACGACTTTGCGTGTCCAGGTTTCTCCGCCGTCAGTCGTCTTCAGGATCGCTCCCGCGCTGAAATTTTCCAGCGAAACATACCCGACCGACTGGTTGAGGAAAAAAATCTTCCAGCCCCACTCGCCGAAGGGCAATTGGTCTTGCAGGTTGGCGACACGGTTCACCCACGTCCGGCCCCCGTCTTGAGTGAAGAGCACAACGGGCTTCACGTCATTGCGCGTAGGGTTCGCGACGTTGGCCTTGCCGCCCACGACCCAGCCGCGCTCAGGACTGGTAAAATAGGTGTCAACCAGCAGCGTCGCGTGTTCGCGCATTTCCCATCCGCTCCAGGTTTCGCCGCCGTCCAAGCTTTTAATCATGCGCGGCGCTTTGTTAGGGAAGTTAGTTCCTGACGCGTAGATGACCGATTCGTTGACGACCGAAAGTCCGCAGATGGCCGCCGGAGCGACAGCCGGAAGGTTTGCAACCTGTTCCCACGTCAGCCCGCCATCTTTTGTGTGGAACATGCGGCGGGCTTCTGTCAGGGTGCCTACCCACCCATTCAGGCGGTTTGCAAAACCGACGCAGCGCAGGTAGGTGCTGTTGGCGCGGAACTGCTCAGTCCAGGAATTTCCTCCATCGGTGGTCATCAAAATCTGGCCATTGCTGTTTACTGCCCAACCTGTTGAAGGATCAATAAACCAGATGTCGTCGGTCCTGGAGCTGGCCACCGGGGCGTTCGTTGGTAGCCATTGTAGTGTGGGCGTGGTCATTTCTGATTTCTTCCTTTAATGACAGTCGAAACATACGGCGCGCCAGGAATATAGGCACCTTGGCATTAGTCACTGCTTGACGGCCCAGCTTTCAGGGCTGCTTGCCTTCAGCAATCCATTTGCGGAATTTTTCAATTCTGTCAGGCGGCCAACTGCCGTCGCAGGGCATAGTCCCGTCTTCGATACGAGGCAGGATGCGGTCTGCGTTGTCGCGCACATCCTCAAACTTGTGCAGGTCAAAGCCGGAAATGGCCAGCATGATCGAACGGTCTGGAACGTCACGGAATAACGCCTTGATGTCCACCGCAAAACTGAGCGGGCCTGGTGGCTGAGGAATGGGCAGCGTAGGTTCATTCCTGGAATTGCGTTCCCGTTCAATACCCGGTTGGCCCGGCGGAGTATTGTCAGGACAGTTGCTAGCTATCCACTGTTTGATAAATCCGATGCGCTCGGCGGGAACAGGAGGGCGCATACGAGGCATACGGTCATCCGGCGGACTACCTTCTAGACGTTTGATCAGCGGCGATTCATCCGGATCAAAGCTGCCGTCCGGGTTCTGTTTGATGATTCGCGTATTAGGAGGCGCAGGGGGCGGAGACGGAGTGCTGACAAACTGCTCTCTGGTCTTGCGATCCCAAAAGCTGGCGTGCGCGAAACTGACTACGTCAAATCCGCGCACGGACTCTTCCAGAATGGCTACGACCTTCCTGAAGTCCGCCGGTAAACTTGCGGCTGGGACGCCCTGTACGTT
>CAZXHW010000737.1:0-4367 GCA_964639915.1 uncultured Heliomicrobium sp. | reverse complement strand
ATCGCCAAGCTTGAGCGTCAGACCTTGCAGTTGCTCCAGGGACTGCAAATTGCTCACTTGGCTATTGCTAAGGGAGAGTGTCAGAGACGTCAGTCTTTGCAGTTGCTCCAGCAACTTCAAATTGCTTACTTGACTTCTGCTGAGGTCGAGCGTCAGTTGCGTCAGGCCCTTCAGTTGCTCCAGCGGCTTCAAGTCGCCCACTTGGCTTAAGCTGAGGGAGAGCGTTAGCGTTTTCAATTTATGACATTTCGACAATGTACTCAGTCCGGCTAAGGAATTGGACGACGGTGCCGCCTGTACTGACAATTCTTCGACCGTGTCGGAAGAGAGCCAGTTGAAACGCTCAAGATCGAGTGGTTGGGTTAGTTCTACTTTCTCCAATCGGTCTTGCCAGTCATAAAGCTCGCGCGGGTAGCCGGAATCATACAAATATTTTCTATGCTCATATCGCTGATACAGCAGGATGACCATCCAACCGGCTGCGACTAACCCCATAACCGCCGCCATCAATCCGGCCCTTGCAAACGTGCGATGCCGTTTGCTCCGATCCAGATAGCCCTTCTTTTCCTGCTCGTCATTGCCCCAGGGAATTTGCGTTTCGTAGCGTTCGACCAGCCGCAGTTCTTTCGCTTTCAGCAGGTAGTGCTGTCGCTTGTCGTTGGTCTTCCAAGCTTGGAAGGCGTTTTGGAATTTCAGTTTGGCTTGATCCACTTCGGCCAGCAATTTGCCCGTCAGCCGATACAGCGCCGGAATCAGGCGTTCGTGCGGCAGCCGGTAACACATTGCCGAACCATCCGATGGCGTGACGGTTTCGAGCAAGCGGGTGTCTCGATGCGACAGACGATCAAGTTGGGTTTTCAGCAGTCGAGCTTCCGCGCCCGATTCTGTCGCGAGTTTGTCAACGGTCAAACCTTCGGCCAGGCGTTGGTTGGTTTCGGCATCGCGCAGCGCCAGCATCGCTTTCAGAATCGCTTCCTGACTTTCTTTGGGAAACAGGTCCAGGCAGCGGCTGATGTATTGCGTCAGCAAGCCTTCGGCACCACCGGCAAATTGGTAATCGCGGATGGTAATGGTTTGGCCGCTTTGCCGTTCGTGCAGTTCGGCCAGCACCAGCAAGCCGATGCCGATGTCCACCGGCGAGACTTCCGATTCGACCGTGGCGGCTTCAACCAGGTTGTTGATGACGGATTGTTCGATAGAATCTTTTAGATTGGATTCGTTGACCAGTTGGCCGATGACTTCGCGCGCCTGTTCGGTGGTGAAGAGTCGCAGCGATATAGGCTGCGGGAAACGAAATCCTCGTGCTTCTTCTGGCTCGATGAAATCCTGCCAGTCGGCGCTGAATTCGCGGCGGAAGGCGATTACCCAAGTGATGCGGTGCGGCGGTTTGGATTCACGGACGATGCGGCGCAGCAGTTGGAACATCTTTCGGCTGCCACGCAACTGTTCAAACTGATCGAGCACAATGACGTGCGATTGCCGTCCAAGCGCATCCGCCGGATTAACCAGTTCATCCAGGCTGGCGGGTTTGGCCGCGCCTTCCGGCCATTTTTCCTGAATGGCGCGCAACAATCCTTCGTCTGGTCTGGTCGGAACGGCTTCCCAATAATGGAATTGCACATCTTTACCATCCGGGTTGTTTTTCAAAATGTGTTTCAATCCCGCACGCAGCAGCGAGGTTTTGCCCGCGCCCGAAGCTCCACGGACAACGACCATCAAGACTTGATCGTCCAACGCCAACCCCAGCAGCTTTTGCAGTTCGCTCTCTCGGCCAAGCTTGCGGAACAACTCGCCATCGGCTTCGGTAAAAGCCATTGGCCCTTTGATCGCTGATGGACGATCTTTGGCTGGCGGCAACGACGGAACATAAACCAAACGAAAAATTTTGTACGCCCCGTACAGAACAAACCCAACGCCACTGGCAATCAACAAGTAACGAACAATCGCGTCGCCGTACCACGACGCGAAGAATTCTTTCAAACCAGCCTTCTCCAGCCCATTGGAAAGATAGAGTCCGCCCAAAATTAGCAGCGCGCCAAAACTGATTGCCGCCTCTTCGCGCTTTCGCGCACGAACAAAGCGGATGGCCACATCAATGATTGATCGGAGTTGCTGAGAAAAGTCCTGCACACCTGGCATAAGGTTGAAACCGAAGTTGATACTGCATTGACGACTAAGCCTTACAACGAACGGCTTGAGAAAAGCGGGCGGATTTTATGCTGAAGCTGTAGAGAAACCAACAAGGATTGTTACAGTACCGCGCGCGTCAGCAAGCGGTTGTATCGCCGAGTTGCCGCTTGCTGACGCGCGCGGTACCGAATCGGAGGCCAATGCCTATTCCGCGACTTGAATATCCAGTTCACTGCCGTCGCCTCGGTTTTCAGCGCGCAACATCGGAGCCACCATCAGCCGATGAAGCGCCAGTGCCATCACGCCGCAAACTGCCATCACCGCGGCCATCGGCACCGCCGAATGCGCGTGGAAGGCTCCGACCATTGAACCGGCAATTGTTGCCGCACCAAATTGGATTGTGCCGAGCAACGCAGAAGCGCTGCCCGCTCGGTGGGCTTGATGCGCCATCGCGCCGGCAATCGCGTTCGGAAAGGAAAATCCCAGGCTGGCAACAAAGCCAAACAGCGGCAGCAACAATCCCCATAAACCGCCCCAGCCGGTAAACGCCATGATCAGCAACCAGATTCCGAATCCGGCGACGATCAGCAGAATTCGCGACAGAATTGCGTCGGATTTCCAATGCGCCAACAGCCGGTGATTCACTTGCGAAGCGGCGATCAGCCCAAACGCATTCATACCAAAAAGCCAGCCATAAGCCTGTTCCGGCACGCCATACAATTTGATGAAAACGAACGGAGAGCCCGAAATGTAGGCAAACATTCCGGCTTGCGCGATGCCGCCCGCGAAGGCATAGCCGTTGAAGCGCCGGTCAGCCAGCAATTGGCCGTACATATGCAGCGCGCCAAGGATTGGGGACGCATGAGTGTGTCGCGCCGATTCCGGCAGGGTTTCACGCAAACCGAAAATCGCCGCAATCAAACAGAAAATGCCGAAGACGACTAAAATCCCAAAAATTGCTCGCCACCCGAATAGCTTCAGCACATATCCACCCACCAGCGGCGCCAGGATGGGCGCTACGCCAAGCACCAGCGTCAACAGCGAAAAGACTTTTGCTGAAGCTTCGCGGTCAAACAGGTCGCGCACCATCGCGCGCCCAATCACGATTCCGGCGCATCCGCCCAGCGCCTGCACGAATCGCAGCGCGATCAAGGTTTCGATGTTTGGCGCAAACGCGCACCCCAGCGAGGCAAGCACATACAGCGAAATGCCTGCGTAAAGCGGACGTTTTCGCCCGAAGCGATCTGCAATCGGCCCGTATAAGGCCTGTCCCAAAGCCATTCCGACAAAGAACGCTGCCAATGAAAACTGCACCGACGACGAACTGGCGTGCAGGGCTTTTTCCAGCGTCGGGAAGCTGGGCAAATACATGTCAATGGACAGCGACGCAAACGCCGTCAATGCGCCTAGGATCAGAACCAGCCGGATAGAAATATTTTTCATGAATACGCTTGATTGGATTCGGTTTGTTTTTGGCAAGAACTGGCTTTCGGATACTTCGGGTCCTGCCTTTTCGATCATAGTCTCAGCAAAGTGATCGGGCAAAGGCTGCTTGAGTCATGAAAAAAGGCCGAGTGAGTTGTTCGCTCGCTCGGCCAAGTGGGATGCTTATCAGGATGTTACTGTCAGGATGGAAAATTCAATTTCTTCAGGCGCTAAATTTCAGTTTTGCGTTGCGCAACAATGCGCAACAAACCATTCACCGCCACATGCAGCAATATGTAAACTACAAGAGCGGCAAGGTAAGAAAAGCGCAGCCGGAATGAACCTGCAGAGGGGTCAGAAAACAAATTCTTGAACGGTGCTAAAAACGGCGCGCTGATAAATTCAACAAATTGTCGTATGCCGTTGCTCTGTCGTGCTCCGAACAGGTCAAAGATGATCTGCAAGCTGATCAAGCCATAGATCAGGTAAAAGACATAATCAATGACCTGAGAAACACGCGCAGCCGTTCTTCCGCGAGAAACTTCTTGATCCGTCTCGCGCACCTCGCTAAGAGCTTTCTGCTTAAACTCACCGCCCAAAGCGGCAGCTTCGTTCTGCTCCGCGGGAGTCAATTCCGCCTGCTGCCTTACTTCGTTTTCTACCTCACCGCGAGCAGATTCCTTGACTGATTCATATTGGTCAACACGTCGTCTGTCATCAATTAACAGTGTATTTGAATGTGCCATTGCAATCCTCCTGTTTGAAAGTTCTTCTGTTGATCTTAGCGGTATCGGTAAACTCTCTGCCTTCTT
>CAZXHW010000736.1:0-4384 GCA_964639915.1 uncultured Heliomicrobium sp. | reverse complement strand
AGCACCGCATCATGAAGAATTTCGTACTCGGCGGGCGGAATTGGCTGGCCGTCATTTAACCAGTCGCCCGCTTTGGACAGCACATAAGGGTAAACAAGTGTCTGCATACGCCTGGCCAGCAGCGCATGTTTTTGCGGGCGCCCGGTTTTCCAATCCACGATCAAAAACGTGCTATCTGCCAGTTTGGCGACAACATCGTATTTGGCCATCAATAACATTTCGCCAATGGGAGCCGTCAGCGTCAATTCGGGATAGCGTTCAGCGGGAAGGGTTTCCTTCTGCCAAGCCAAATACCGTTGCCACCAGGCCCGCAATTCGTCGTCAGTGATTGTTGCCGTCAGCGATTCCGCCGGGATGCCCAGTGCATCTTGATGAACAAGATGGTGAAACTCCTGTCCTTTTTGTTGACCGGCTTCATATAGCAAGGCTTGTGCGGTTTCCTGAGCAGGCCAGCGCACGTCCAGCAAATAACGAAGCTCAAAGCGGCGCGGGCAATCAACATAATCCTGCAAGGCGCTCTGGCTGAAAACGAAATCATCAAATTGCTCAGCGGGCATCGTCGTCGCCTCCATTGATAATTGCGTTCAGGTAAGCCAGCGGGCGAGCAGGGAACAGGTCATTTTTCTTTCCAGTATTCCAGGTGACAATCAATTCGCGTTTGGCGCGTGTGATGCCGACGTACAGCAACCGCAATCGTTCCGAGCAGTATTCGATGCGAGCTTGTTCTGTGGCTTCGCCTTCTCGATACGGTTCGCCTGTGCTGAGTGATTTCAACTGAGCCAGCGCTTCGGCGCTCAAATTCAAATGATCGCGCGCAAAATAGTTTTCGCTTTGAAACTGATCGCTGGCATCCGCCGAAGGGAAGTCGTAGTTGTTGACTGACATCAGATAAACGCGATCCCATTCCAGCCCTTTGGCTTTGTGGTGCGTGATAACGACGGCCTGGCCTTTGTAACTGGTCGGATCGAACTGGTCATCGTCTTCGCCCAGACCCGTGAACTTGCGATTGTTGCGAACGATTTGCCCAAGTTCGACTACACAATCCGGCAACCGAAATTCCGGGTTCGTTTCGACAAAACCGCGCAAGTGAACGGCGATGCTGTATGCCGTCGCAATTTCGGCAGGTTCTTTGAACAGGTCGCTGCTAATCGTCAGGACCAATTGATCAATCGGCAACAACGCTGCGTTCTGCCATCGCTGAATATGAGTGCGAAACCGTTCCAGCGTTTCAAACTTCTCCGGCACGCTGGAAGCTGTGCGCGCTTCCAGCAACCAGTCTTTGTCGCGCGGAGCCGTGAATTGTTCAACGTGTTTCAACTTTTTTAACTGGTTTACCGTTTCGACGGCTTCCGGGGATTCGTGTTCATCGCGCATCCAGGCTGTAAAGGCTTTACCGAGTTTCGCCGCGTCGGTCGGCGAAGCCAGAAAGTCTGCGATCTGATGCAGCGTGCGTGCGACTTCGCGCGTGGAAGTTGTCGTTCGCAACACTTCGACGTGCGGAATTTGCTGCGCCTGCAACAGCTCGCCCATCTTCGCGCCGTTGGCATTGGTCGGCAGCAATAGCGCAACTGTTTTGTCGGGGTTATTTGCCAGCCAGGCGCGAACAGATTTGGCCACGTCTTCGCGCTCTTTTTCAGAGCTTCGCCGTTCGTCAAACATGAATTTGACGTTGGCGGCAGCATCAGACGGGTTGTTTTCCGCAGCTTGAATGAAAGGCGGAGCCAAAGGCTGGCGCGCGCGAATTTGCGGATTCGGATGTTTCAACGACCAGCGAATCAAATGGTTGGCAGTGTCAATGACGCGTTGCGCGCTGCGTCCGCTTTCAGGCAATTCGCATCCAACGACGTCCGGCTCCGTCAAAAAGCTGCGCAGGTATTCCGGGCTGGCCGTTGTGAAGGTTTCGTAAATTGCCTGGTTCGGATCACCCACGCGAACCCAGTTGCCGGTTTCGCCGACCAGTTTTCGCAGGATTGCTTCCTGCAACTTGCTGCTGTCCTGGGCTTCGTCTTCAAGAATGTAAGGCCAGCGATGCTGTAGCGTTGCCAGATAATCCGGCGATGCTTCCAGCACATCCAGCGCCAGCCGAATCAAATCCTGAAAATCCACACCGCCGCGATACTGCAATCCGCGCTGATACGATTCGTAAATGCTGATGCACATTTCCGCCAGCGGCAGCGATTGGCCTGACGCTGTCAGCGCATCGTAGAGTTCATTTGGCTTCCAACGAAAATCTTTAGCTTTCTGAATGACTTCCAGCGCGATGTCCGTGGCTTTTTCGCGCCAGCTCCATCGGGATTTGTCTTTCAGTTGATGTTCGGGACTCAAGTATTCTTCGACGCCAAAGTCTCTGTGTGCGCTAAACCATGCGGAAACGGCGTCTGTGATGATGGCTTTGGCTTCGAACTCATCAACGATTTGAAAGTCATCCGCCAGGCCAACCAGCCCTGGGCGTTCGCTGACGATGTCGTTCGCCAACCCGTGTAAGGTGCGAACCCGGTACAGCGTTCCCAGATTGCCTTCGCCCAAAAAGCTGCGAACCGTTTGATCAAATTTGCTGCGCGCAGAATTGACCAACGTGACGATCAGGATTTGCTGGCCGCGTTGCAGATTTGCTTCCCGCACAAGCTTGGCCGCCAGCGCCGACAGCGTGGTTGTTTTGCCGCTGCCGGGAACTGCCGACACACCCATTTTGCCGCCGGAGTATTCCAGCACGCGGGCTTGGCTTGGTCTGGGAGTGAAAGTTGTAGGTGCCATTGTTAAATTGAGTCTTCATTTTCCATTTTCCGGTTACCATTTTTGTTTTGTTATTGCTTGAAACCTCAAAGCCAATGACAGGTGACAATTCTAAAACGGCAAATGGAAAATGAACGCGCCTTAGGTGCTCTGCCATGAACTCAGACTTCGAAGCAGCAGGTCAAAATACATTCGCAATTCGCCTTCGCGTTCGTTGCCGCGTTCATCGAATTTGCTGTGACCGATAAAGACTTTCTTGCGGCAGCGTTTCAGCAACCCAGTAACGACGCGCAGCAAAATTTCGCGCGAAGTTTTCTGCTCGTGAATTTCAGTCCAGAGTTGTCCTGCTGGCCATTGGCGGCTGAGCACATAGGGCTGCGTCAATGGTTGTTGCAATCGCCGAGTCCACGCTGGGCTGTCAATGTTCAGCCAGAACTGGTAATCCGCCGGTTGATTGCTGAGCAAAAACGTATAAGCCGGAGCGATCAGCACGGCGTCGGGCGTTTTCTTCCATTGTCTGGGTTCGTATTGGTCGGCCAGAATTCCGGCATCCACCATACGCGCATATTCCTGGCCGCTGTCCGTTTCCGGCTCAATCTGGTTCAGCGTCTGGCGAAACGCGCGAGACGAATCAATCAGGTTGGCAATCACGCGCGCTTCGTCAAAGGATTCTTTTTTGGTCGGATGAAAGCCATATCCTTTTTGCGAAATCACTTCGCCAAACAATTTGCTGAAGAAGATGTCTATGGTTTGTGGCGCGTCGGCCTGCGCGGCTTTGTAAGCTTCCAGCCACGCCACCAGCTTGTCGAAACGCTCGCCGAAAACTTCAGAAATGCGCTGTCGCATTTCCGGGTTTTTCGTGATTTCGTTGAATGGCATCAGCTTGCCGCCGACGAAGCGAACTTCGCTGAGCAAGGTTGCCCGCGCCAAATCCATATCGGCAATTACGCTGAGCAGCATCTGAATCACGTCAAACTTTTTGACCTGATGTTCCGGCTCGATTTGCCAATTTGGATGCGCCAGTTTGGCCAGCGTGATCAGCGCGCGCACAGCAGGTTCCGCGTGCAGCGGACGCGAAGGGCGAAGCGTATAGGTTGCAACGCCTCTTTCTTCCAGTCGCGACACCAGCGAAAAACGCAGCGAATCGCTGAGCAGCGGTGCAAGCACGACAATCTGATTTTGTTTGACGCCTTCATCGTGGACCAGCCGCGCGACGGAATCGGCTACCCAATCCACCATTTGCGTGTGAAAACGACTATGCGAAGCGGGCGTAAAATCAAAAGCTTCGCGGGCGTCGCCTTTCGGTTTTGATTCGGATTCATCCGTCATCACTTCGCGCAATTCGGCTAGCAGAGCTTGAACCGGTGGCGACATGACCCGCGTCGTTTCCAGGCGATGATGAATATCGCAAACTTCGGCCAGCGTTTCGCCGCTGGTTTCGTCCGCACCCAGAAAGCGCCTGTAGCTAGCTTCCTCGTCAAAAATGACCATCGCCGATTGGCAGCTCGGCAGCCAATCGCGAAGCGCTTCGTTGATTACCGCCGCGTTTTCTTCGGTGTTATCGGCGATGACGTATTTGTATCGTCGCGTCAGGTACGCGCGCGGAACATCGTGTCGCCACAGGTAATTGGCGAACAGCAAAATCTGCAAG
>CAZXHW010000735.1:0-4388 GCA_964639915.1 uncultured Heliomicrobium sp. | reverse complement strand
ACACCAATGTCTTGTACGGGCGCGAGAACCTGTTGGAAACGCTGGAAATTCCCTTGCTGGCGGGCCGCACGTTCAATGCGCAAGATGACGAACGCGCGCCGAAAGTCGTCGTAGTGAACCAAACTTTCGCCAATAAGTTTTTCTCGGGTGAATCTCCGGTTGGCAAGCGACTTACTTTTGACGCGAAAAAGCCGGATGAAATGGAAATCGTCGGCCTGGTCAAGGACGCCAAATACGCCACCCAGCGCGAAGACACGCGGCCCACAATGTATTTGCCCTGGCAACAAGATCGGCGCGCCATGTCAAATGCCAATTTCTTCCTCCGCACCACGGGCGATCCATCTGCGCTGGTTGCCAGCGTTCGGCAAGTAATGCGTGATATAGACCAAAACCTGCCGATTACCAGCGTCAAGACGCAAGCCGAACGTGCCAACGAAACGCTGCAAATGGAACGGTTGTTTGCCAAGCTGGTCACGCTGTTCGGGCTGCTGGCGCAACAGCTTGCCGCGATTGGGTTGTTTGGCGTGCTGGCGTATTCCGTGTCGCAGCGCACACATGAAATCGGCATTCGCATGGCGCTCGGCGCTTCGCAACCCGATGTGCTGAAAATGATCGTCAAACAAGGCATGACGCTAGCGATCATCGGCATCGTGTTGGGCCTGGGCGGTGCGTATGTGTTGACGAAGTATCTGGAAAGCCAGATGCAGCTTTCTAAAATGCTATTTGGCATCAAACCGAATGATCCGATTACTTACGGCATTGTTGCCGTCTTGCTGACCATCGTGGCTTTGATCGCCTGCTACCTTCCAGCGCGACGTGCGACGAAGGTGGAGCCTATGGAAGCGCTCCGATATGAATGACCGGTCCGCCGTTTATCCGTCGCCCAACAAAACCTGCGAGCCTTTCCTTAAGAGGGCAATGTCAGTATTGAAGTCTTTGCCGGAAATTGCAGTTTGGTGGCACGCCGTTGAACAGTGCTAGAATCCGGCAATGGACCTTCGTACCTCTGAACCATATTGGCTGCTGAAAAGCGGCTTGCTCAACGTTTATCCTTCCTTACAAGAAAACCTGAACGTAGATTTTGCGATTATGGGCGGCGGCATTACTGGCGCTCTGGTCGCGTTTTACCTGTCGCAGGCAGGCATCCGCGTCGCCCTTTGTGATCGCCGTCATATCGGAATGGGCAGCACCTGCGCCAGCACAGGTCTGTTGCAGTACGAAATTGATAAGCCGTTGTTTGAGTTGACTGAACTGGTCGGCGAACAGCAGGCAGCCCGCAGTTATCACCTTTGCCTGGAATCCATTGCCAAACTCGCAGAGCTAACCAGAAAGCTGAAGATCGAAGCGGAATTCGAGTATAAGCAAAGTTTTTACTACGCTTCTCGCAAAAAAGACGTCCCTGATCAGATCGAGAAGGAATACAAAATCCGCCGCAAGCATGGCATCAAAGTCGAACTGCTTGGAGAGGACGAAATTGCCAGGCGGTTCCCATTTTCCGCGCCCGCTGGCTTGCTTTCCAGCACAGGCGCGCAAGTGGACGCCTATCGCCTGGCGCAAGGTTTGTTACAGGCCAGCATCAAACGCGGCGCACAGGTTTTTGACCAGACGGAGATTGTGAAGATCGAACATCCATCGCGCGGCGTTCTGTTGCGCACCGAACACGGCTACACGATCAAGGCGAAAAAACTGGTCATTGCCAACGGTTACGAAGCGTACAACTACCTGCCATTCAATGTGATTCGCTTGCATTCTACGTATGCGTTGATCAGCGAACCCCTGCCGCAGAAAGAGATTTGGTACAAGAACTGTTTGATCTGGGAAACCGCAACGCCTTATCTGTACATGCGCACCACCAAAGATCGCCGCGTCCTGGTGGGTGGCAAGGACGAAACTTTTCAAAGCCCAAACAAACGAGACAAATTGCTGACGCGCAAAACGCGCGAGCTGGTCGAAGCTTTCGGCAGAAAGTTTCCTGACATCCCTATCCGGGTTGATTTTGCCTGGGCGGGAACCTTTGCCGAAACTGAAGACGGATTGCCCTACATCGGCTCCATCAAACAATTGCCCAACACGTATTTTGCGCTCGGATTTGGCGGCAATGGCATTACCTTCAGCCAAATTGCTGCCGAGATTCTTCGGGATTTTGCGCTTGGCAAAAAGAATCCTGACGCGAAAATCTTTTCATTTGACCGCTCGAAATAACCTTTGGATTGAGACGCTGTTGAACTACAACTCAGCAATTGTCATTCCGATTCTGGGATTCCCACGTCCCGAAAGCGAAGAGATAAACTGTTCATTTCTCTTGCCGTCTATTTCCTAACCTCCTTCCTGACAGCGTTTTATCGCACAGGTCGAATTGGCACGCCATTTGGAATGAATTCCCAAAACTCTCTACATTGAAATTCGATTGATCAAACATCTGGTCACCGCGATTTGTCAGATTCTTTGGAGGAAACATGCAAACCCTATTGCAGGACTTGCGCTACGGCGCGCGACTGATGCTGAAAAATCCTGGCTTCAGTTTGATCGCTGCGCTGACGTTGGCTTTGGGCATTGGCGCGAACACGGCGATTTTCAGCATGGTCTACAGCATTTTGCTGCGTCCGCTGAACTATCCCGAATCTGGCCGGATCGTGACGTTGTGGGAAGACCACACACGGCGCGGAGGCCCGTTGCGCGAATGGACTTCACCGCCGGGGTATCAGGATTGGCGCGAGCAGAGCACCGTGTTTTCGCACACAGCGGCGATGACAGGTTGGGGGCCAACATTGACCGAAGCCGGTGAGCCGGAGCGACTGGTTGGAGCCAGCGTCGGACACGAAGCCTTTGCCGTGCTGGGCGTCAAGCCAATGCTCGGACGCGAATTCACGCCCGAAGAAGATACGCGCGGCGCAGCCAAAGTCGCCATCATCAGCCATAGCCTGTGGCAGCGCCATTTCAGTAGTGATCAATTCATTGTCGGCAAAGCCATACGGCTTAGCGGCGAAAGCTACACGGTCGTTGGGGTGATGCCTGCTGAATTCCAATTTCCGATTATGGGTATGGTTGAAGTCTGGGCACCGTGGCAACCAGCGCAAGGGCAGGGATGTCAACGCGGTTGTTACACGCAACGCGTCATCGCGCGGTTAAAGCCAGGCGTCAGCCTGCAACAGACACGCACGGAACTAACGACCATCGGCCAGCGCGTCGAACAGCAATTTCCCGAAGACAACAAAAACATCGGCGTGACGGTGACGCCATTACAGGAATTTCTGGTCGGCAATGTACGAGATGGAATGTTTGCCTTGCTGTTGGCGGTTGGATTGGTGCTGGCCATTGCCTGCGCCAACGTCGCCAGTTTGTTGCTGGTCAAAGCCGCTTCGCGCGTTCGTGAAATTGCAGTGCGTGCCGCGCTTGGAGCCAGCCGCTGGCAAATCATCCGCCAATTGCTGACCGAAAGTTTGTTGCTGTCGTTAATTGGCGGCGCGCTGGGCGTGTTGCTGGGATATTGGCTGGTGGATTTGCTGAAACGTATTGCGCCAGAAGGAACGCCGCGCATTGAAGAAATTACCATTAACAACCGCGTGCTGCTGTTCAGCTTGGCGATGTCTGTATTGACCGGATTGCTGTGCGGACTGGCTCCAGCGCTGCAAGCCACCAAACCGGATTTGAACAAAACCTTGCGCGATTCCGGCGCAGGAAATAAAGGCAGCTCTGGCGGAGGCCGCGTTCGTTCAGGTCTGGTGATTGTGGAAATGGCCCTGGCCTTGACGCTGCTCGTTGGCGCGGGATTGTTGCTGCGCAGCTTCATGAAATTGCAAAACGTTGATCCTGGCTTCAGCCCTGCGAATGTGTTGACCGCGCGCTTTGGATTGCCCCAAGGCGCGTACCCGGATCGCCAGCAAGTCACCAATTTTCATCGCCAGCTTCACGAACGGCTTAAAGCATTGCCGGGTGTGCAATCGGTCGCGTACAGCACTTCTGTGCCGATGACCGGCGTAGATACGGATACTGGTTTCATTATCGAAGGCCGCCCGATTCCTCCACCGGACGAACGGCCAACTTCATGGTTCAGCGTGGTCAGCCCCGATTATTTCGACACAATGAAGATTGCGTTGCGGCAAGGGCGAGCCTTTGCCAGCACCGATCACGAAACCGCGCCGAAAGTTGTCCTTATCAGCGAAGCCACGGCGCGCCGTTACTGGCCAAATGAAAATCCCGTCGGTAAACGCGTTGGCTTTGGCATGGAAAAACCTGATTGGCGCGAAATCGTTGGTGTGGTTGCCGATGTCCATCATTTCGGATTGAGTGCGGATTCGCGGCCCACGATGTACTTTTCCTCGCTGCAAATTTCGCGTGGTGTGACAAATGTTTTGATGCGTGTGCAAGGCGATCCGGCGAATTACACC
>CAZXHW010000734.1:0-4391 GCA_964639915.1 uncultured Heliomicrobium sp. | reverse complement strand
GGATGATGTGATTCTTCGCTCCACTTGGAATCCTGCCCGTGAAATCAAACGCGAGGAATTGGGACATCTGTCACCTGGGGCTGTGGCCGACATTGCAGTATTCAAGCTCGAAAAAGGCAACTTCGGCTTTGTGGATATGAATGGCGCTCGCATGAAAGGAACCCAGAAGCTGAGTTGCGAACTGACGTTGCGGGATGGGAAGGTGGTGTATGAATTGAACGGCCTGACGCGGACGGACTGGGATAAATTGCCGCGAGATTATCCGCGGACCGGCGACGCTCGCTGGGACGCCGTGACGCCTGCGCCACGCGTTCGAAATCCTCGGTAAAGTTCATTGGCTTTTTCGTGCGCAAGTCAGGCAAGCAGATTCAACACCATCAACGTAGAACAAAGGACGGAAAATGAGAAAACGACATCTTCACATCTGGCTTTCCATTGTTGGCGCTGTGCTCATTTCTATCTTTTCTGACTACACTCATTACGATGTCTCATACCTTTTGCGAATACCGGGATATATGTTTTCTCAGTATGTATCCCTTTACGTGAACATCCGGATAGGGCAGGAAACGTTCTATCTGTCAGTGATAAAAGTGGCGTTCTATTCACTTCTAATCTTTGCGGTTGTTCATTTGATTTCCAAGGGAAGAACGCGAGGACAATATCCAGGCTCATCGGGAAAAGAGATTTTACTGGCCATGAAGTAGGGAGTGAGTTTGGGTAAGGGTATGAGAACAAAGCTTTTGATTGGAGTTATTGCGCTGCTGACGGGTTCAGCGGTGCTTTTTCAAGTCAGCAAATCCCGCACCTTTCAGTTCTTCGGCCAGATTGTTTCGCGGGTGAACACTTCAGAGAAAATTGTTGCACTCCATTGAAAGCGAGTGAAGGACGGTGCCAGCAAACGAAATTCAAACTGTGCTCAGGGAATGCGGCGTTACCGATGCGACTCTTTCCGCTGCAGAAAAAAGCCAACTAGATCAGCTTGGCTACGTCATTTTGCAAGATGTGGTTGTTGATCATTGGTTGGCGCAATTGAGACATGCTTTTGAAGCAGCAGAAGAAAAGCCTGCAGTCGAAACTAGCGAAAAACAGAGTGGCACACGGCATCCGGAAGACCTGATTCGCAAAGACAAAATTTTTGACGGTGTGTACACGCATCCCAAGGTGCTGGCGGCGGCGCATCACATTTTGCGCCGAGCATTTCGGGTTTCCACGCTTGGCGGGCGTGATCCTTTGCCGGGGTATGGCCAGCAGGGGCTGCATACAGATTGGATGTTTCGCGCGCCGCACGAACCGAATTATGCGGTGACGGCGTTATGGTTGCTGGATGATTTCACGCCGACAAATGGCGCAACGCGGCTGATTCCCGGCAGCCATTTACGGGATCGTCCGCTGCCAAAAGCGATGCAGCAGCCGACTGTCAATCATCCCGAACAAAAAATTGTTACTGCCAAAGCTGGCTCGGTGCTGGTATTCAATGGCCACCTTTATCACAGCGGAACGCGCAACGATTCCAAATTGTCTCGCCGTGTGTTGCAACTTACCTATATTGCGCGCGAAGCTGCTCGATATCCCGAATCTGCAGAAAACTTGCCGGAAAGATTAAGCCCAACCGTTCGCTATTTGCTAGGCGAATAAAGATCAAAACGCCCGCAAGCATTGCAATGCCGAGCCGCTTGCTTACACTGTCCGCGGCACATCGCCATTTCAAATAAATTTACAATTCAGGTCTTGAGTAAACTTGGGAGGTTTGCTGATGAATGTGTTTGGCTTGGCTCCTGATCAGGTGACCGCGCGAATCAAGCAGGCCGGACAACGCGTGTCGTTGCCTTCCCTGAAACAATCCGTGCTGATGGGCAGTCTGGGATTTACGGGCGCAAGCTTGGTGGTCTTTGCGACAGTCGCGTTTGCTGAGCGCTGGATGTATCGCAATCTGGGGCTGACAGGCGCTTATCTGGTTTGGACATTGTTGTTCATCGGCTTAAGCGCGGGACTGCTAAGCCCATTGGTCATTGGGCCGGGCCGGTTGTGGCGGTTTTTTCTGCTTTTCGCTGCAGCGTTCTTGTTGTACGCGGTGGGCTGGGTCGGAGCCTATTTCACCTTGCGCGGAACGGCTGGGGAATGGGTTGGGTCGTTGGCCGGATGTTTGCTGATGGCGTTAGTCATCGCGGCGGGCTTTGGCGCCTTCTCCACCTTCCCGCGTTTATTTGCCGTGCTGTTTGTCGCGAATTCTGTTGGTTACTTTCTGGGTTTGTGGCTTGATTCAACAGTGCGCGGCAAAGCCGGAATGATGTTATGGGGCTTGGCGTACGGCTTGGGATTAGGTGCAGGTTTGGGTTGGAGTTTGTATCTTGCCCAAGTGCCGTTGCGCATGAAGATAGAAGCGAACAACACCGCCGTCCAAACCCCAAAGAGATTCGCCCAAATTGATCCAATTACTTTTTAGGCCATCAAGAAGACCAAGCACTAAAACATTTTATTGAGAGGATGAATTCATGATTCGCGCTTTGGTTGTTGTCATTGCTGTTTGCATCGTGGGGCTTCCCGTTCAGAAACCGGCTCCGAAAACTCATCGGCTGGAAGCTACGCCTGCGACGGTTGCTTATGGGTATTACTGGTCTGAAGCTAAGCCCGCCTTGCGTATTGCTTCCGGCGACATCATTGATGTGGACACGCTTTTAACGAATAGTCCGAACGGGCTTCAAAACGCTGGGGTGGCTCCGGAAAAGGTTCAGAACTCGCTTCGGGCAATTGTCAGCGAAGTGACGGGCGAACGGCGCGGGCCTGGAGGACATATTCTGACCGGACCAGTGTATGTAGAAAGCGCGGAGCCGGGCGATGTCTTGGAAGTGAAGGTTTTATCCATTGATCTGGCGATTGACTATGGCTACAACGGCTGCAGCGGCTTCGTGCCTGGGAACTGCGACCGGTCGGTAAAACAGAAAATTTTCCAGCTCAACAAAAAGACCATGACGGCGGAGTTCATGCCGGGCATCGTCATTCCGCTGAAACCGTTTTTCGGCAGTATGGGCGTTGCTCCGGCGCCGGAAATTGGCCGCGTTAGCAGCAATCCACCCGGCAGGCACGCAGGGAATCTGGATAACAAAGAACTTGTCGCTGGTTCGACGCTCTACATTCCGGTGTTTGTGCCCGGCGCGTTGTTTGAAGTTGGCGACGGACACGCCGCACAAGGCGACGGGGAAGTGGATCAGACGGCCATCGAAACCTCGCTTCGCGGCAAAATCAAACTCACTGTGCGGAAGGACATGAAGCTGACTTGGCCGCGCGCTGAAACCGCAACCGATTTCATCAGCATGGCGACCGATCCCGATTTGACGAAAGCAACAGCCATGGCGATTCAGGAGATGATAGATTTTCTGGTTGCCAACAAAGGGCTGACCAAACATCAGGCGTATCAGCTAGTCAGCATCGCCGGGAATGTCGCGATCACGCAGCTTGTTGATAAACCAAACTTGGGAGTTCACGTGAAACTGCCCAAAAGCATTTTTAAGAATGCGGCTGAACGCAAATGAAGCAGGTTGCCGCATAAGAATTGTTCGTCTGTAAATTTGACTAACAACAAGGAGACATACAATGAAAAGCAAGGGATTTAAGGTCCCTTCACTGCTGGATAGACGCAGTTTCGTTCTCGAAGCGGCGACAGGCGTTGGTGCGATGACGGCCTTGTCATCCACAACAGTGAAGGCGGCGGCAAAACAGACAATGAGTCTGAACGTAATCTATCCGAACCACGAAGGCGCGCGATTCGACATAGGCTACTATCGTGATACCCACATCCCACTGGCGATGAAAGTCATGAAGGCTGACAGCGTCATTCTTATCGAAGGGGTGCCGATGGGCACCACCGCTGCACCTTATGCGATGATTGCTCATTTCCAGTTCGCATCAGCCGAGGCGCTGAAGGCTGCTACCGATAATCCACGCATGGCTGAACTTCGGGCCGATGTTCCCAAGTTCACTGACATCAAACCGACCGTCATGCTGGGCAAGTCGTCGTAACACGCATCCAAGGGGAAACCCAACGATTCGTTCATGTGGTGTGCCCGTTCAAGGTCTACAAGGCTTACCGGGTGAATGAATTGTCGGGCCGCTTATGTTTTTAACGATCATTCATTCGCATGTTGAAGGCGCCATCCCAGCGTTCAAGGTAACGGATAGCCAAGCTTTTCCAAGTGGCATCATTATCGCGAATTACGAGCGGGTGGGGCAGTAACAACTAGAAGCTTAGCAACATTTTGCATGTACGGAGGCAATGATGGAAAAAGTAATCAGTATCTGCGGCGTTTTGTTCAGTAGCAAGATTAACAGTGTTGTGCTAAAGGCGATCCTGTGAGTGGCGTTTGTACTCGTGGTCTGCGGCCTTGCGGTCGCGG
>CAZXHW010000733.1:0-4392 GCA_964639915.1 uncultured Heliomicrobium sp. | reverse complement strand
GCATAGTCGGCGGCGGCACATGCCAACTGGTGACTTTGAAAACCTTGCCGATAAAACCCGTCGGCGTCCAGTTCGCCATGGATACGCGTCCGCCAGATCGGCAGACACGCGCCAACTCAGATGTGACAAGCTTGGGTTGCGGAGCGAACATTGCGCCGAACATCGTCACGACCTCGTCAAACGAAGCGTCGGCATAAGGCAAGGCTTCCGCGTCGCCTTCGTCAAATTGGATTGAAGGGAATTTGGCCAATGCCCGTGCGCGTGCCGTCGCCAGCAGATTCGGCGCAATGTCTACGCCGGTTACGACGGCACCTGCGCGCGCCGCCGGGAACGATAGATTTCCCGTACCGCAGGCGACATCCAGCACGCGCGAGCCGGGTTTCAATTGCAGGCGCGCAATAAATTCCGCGCCGCCGTCCCAAATGATCTGCGCAATTTTGTCGAAATCGCCAGCCATCCAGGTGGCTTTCAGCTTGGTTTTCAACGTGGACAATTCCATAACAGATGCGGTTGCTGTGCTCATAATTTCCTCCTTAACCTCTTTACTGTTCAGTCTGACTTTGTTGCTTAGGGGAAGCGTTTTTTTCTTTGGACAGCGAGACTTCAAACAGAAATTGCCTTGCTGTCTGGGAAAAACGGCTCAGTTTTTTGCGCGGTAAAAGTAGTACTCCGCCGTGTAAGGCACGTCTGCGATTGCACCGGTGGAAGCTCCGGGAGCCGTGGGCGCTAAACCGCCTACAGTGTTGACACGTTGGATGTAGGTCATCGAAGTAAAAATCCCCGGGCCATTGGTTGTCGTAATTTCTAGCAGCAACCAGGGAATGGCGGTCGGAGTTGGAGAACAACCTTCCAGACGCGCAGCAGCCACTTTGCCGCCGTTGTTAAATTCCCAAGTGGGACCGGCGTAATGAGTGCCGACTTTCTCGCGATACTTGGCGTCGGTATACAACGTCGCCACTGGCTCCACGAATATCCAGGCGTCGCCATTCCATCTGTATCGCTGAACGCCTACTGCGTACACACGGGAATCGGCGACATTCCCCGCTGGCACTTCCACGTTGCTGCAGACAGCGGGCAACAAACCCTGCGCTTGATAGTTTTCATTCCCCTGTGCGACGGAAATGGATGTGAGCGAAAGCCACAATCCCGCGCACAAAACCGCGGTGCTGATGAATGAGCGGAAGATTCCGATATGCAATGTTTTCATGATTTTCTCCAAAGTAAATTTGTAATCGTTTCTGGTTTCAGCGGGCGCACCTCAGCCTGCAGCACGTGTGCGCTTTCTCTAAGTTGTTCCTTTTGCCTCTTCCGATAAGCAATGGTTCCGGCCTAAATGCAGGCATACCTGTAGCTTATCGAAAGCGTTGCCTCCGTAGCTCCTGGCAGCGGCGTCGCTGCTCATTTACTCAGGCGAAAAAGAAAGAGGAAATTGCCGGTCGCAGGAAAGATTTTTTGATATGTGGTCGAAGATATGCTGGAAGAAAAAGCGTGGAAGGCGGCTTAATGTTTATCCACGATAGAGTTACGGTTTCTTTAATGCGCGATTTTTGCCAGCGCAGCATCGCAAGCAGCGAGAGCCTGGACCGCTTGTTCGCGCTGCCGACGGTCAAAATTGGTGGAAGGCGCGTGTTGGCTCCACCCTTCCCACAGGTTAAGCGATTGTTGAGCGTATTGACGTGCTGCGCGCAGTTGGTCAGAGCGTTCGGCGGACGGTACGGTAGCGGCGTGTGCAGTGTGGTAGCGGCTCAGCCCGGCAAAGGAATCGGCCAGCCTCCAACGCACGTAAAGGTCTGCGGATTGTTCCAAGGATGGTGTTTCGGCGAGCGTCAGGGCTTGGCGGTACTGTTCCAACGCGCTGCCATGATCGCCCGTTTCCAATAGCGTGTCGGCCAGAATCAGCAATGTGCTGTGCAGTTCTGCGCGCGTTTTCAGGTTAGAGGTGTCACGCGACCACAATTCCTGCCAAACTTGCTGCGCCTGTTGCAGATTTTGCAGCGCCCCTTGCCGATCACCCAAACGGCGTAAGGCATCCCCCAGCCCTCTTAGATATTGCCCTTTGCGGCGAAGGACTTGCGCTTCATTCGGGTCCTCTATCAGTAACTCGGTGATGATGTTCAGTGCTTCCTGGTACTGCTCCACGGCTTTGGCGGGTTGATCAAGGGCCAGAATTTCCGCCACCAGCCGATGTCCGCCCGCCAAATCCTGCCGCGCACGAGCGTTTTTAGGATCAAGGGCGCAAATTTGATCAGCCAACTTCAACGCTTGTTGGTAATACTGCAATGAGGCTTGTGACTCCCCCTGGTTGATAAACCGTGGATTGCCGGAAAGATTGCCCAGCCAAATCAGTGTGATCATGCGGGCCCGCAGGAATCTGGGTTCTGCTGCTTGTTTGGCCAATAACTCGTCAAGCAGGACCAGCGATTTGCGGTAATACGGCACAGCTTCGGTGACATTGCCCAGCGAAATCATTGCTTCGGGCACACGAGCTTGAGACATTGCCAGTGTGTATTGAGAGCTGTTCCCCGGAAATTCAGACGCTCGCCGCTCTGCCAAGCGCAATTCGTGCTTGTAGCCTTCCAACGCATTGAGCGGATCGCCCGTGTCTACGTACGTGTCGCTCAGACGAATGTAGCAATTTTGCAAAAGAGCAATGTCTTGCTCTTCGTGGGTTTGGCTTTCCAGCTTTTCGGCGGCAATCAGGGCTTGGCTTAAGGTTTCGTGCGCAGCCGCCTTACCGACAGATTGCGCTTGCAGCATACCCAGTTTGAAATAGCCTTGTGCCAGCAGCCTTGCCATCTTCAGGTCATTGTTGTTCTGGCTAAGATGCTGGGCCAGCGTCAGGCTTTTTTGGTAACTCTGCATGGCGTCCTGCGAAAAACCCAGATTGGGTGCCCAAGGATCACCTTGCACGTCGCCTACTTTTTGATATGCCACCGCCAGTTCCCATTCCAGTTGTGGATCGCCAGAAGCTTCCTGCGCCAGACTATCCAGATAATTCAGCGCCGTTTTGGCAACCATGGCCCGCGCTTCGGTGGTGCCGGGCACGGTCTGAATCTTGTCGTGAAAATCGAACAGGAAGGTGTTTGCGAGAGTGCGCACCTGGGCAAAACGACGCTCAGCGCGTTGGCGTTCGTGGGTTAGGCGCACCGCCAACACTGCCAGCGCGATGGTCAGCACGGCAAGCGCAATGATCGCAGCTACGCCCACTTTGTGGCGGCGGATGAATTTTTCCGCACGGTAGCTAAACGTATCTTTGCGCGCAACGACAGGCAGTCCGGTTAAGTAACGGCGAATGTCTTCGGAAAATTGTTCAACCGATTGATAACGCCGCGTGGGTTCTTTGCGAAGCGCCATCAGCACTATGTTATCCAGGTCGCCATCTAATTGCCGGGACAGTTTCGTGGGAGCATCGGTTTGCTGGCGTGCTGCGTCGCTGGGGCGCGGAGCCTCTGTTTCGCAAATTGCCCGTTCAATCCCCAGCGGTGAATAAGTTTGAAACTGGTGGGGACGTCGCATGGTCAGCAATTCATAAAGCACTGCTCCAAGCGAGTAAACATCAGTCGCAGTTGTGATCGTTCCGCCGCGCACTTGTTCCGGGCTGGCGTAATCAGGGGTCATCAATCGCAATGCTGTGTCGGTGCGAGTGGCTGCGTCGCCAGGATCGGGCGTCAGGAGTTTGGCGATGCCGAAATCCAGCAATTTGGGCGTGCCGTCTTCTGTAACCAGTATGTTGCTCGGTTTCAGGTCGCGGTGAACTACCAGCTTCTGGTGAGCGTGTTGTATGGCAGAGCAAACATCGCGGAAGAGTTTCAGCCGTTCATCCAGTGTAAGCCCGTGCGCCTGGCAATAATCCGTAATCGGAATTCCGTCCACGAATTCCATGACAAAATACGGTTGCCCATCTGCGGTTGTGCCGCCATCGAACAGGCGCGCGATGTGCGGATGATCGAGCGACGCCAGAATTTGCCGCTCGCGCAGAAACCGGTCGCGCACAAAATCGCTGTCCATTCCGCGCTTGATCAGTTTCAACGCGACTTGCTGCTGGAATTGTTCATCGTCGCGGACGGCTTCATAAACCGTGCCCATCCCGCCGCGACCGACCAGCCGCGTGATTCGGTAAGGGCCAATGCGCTCACCGGCAAGATCGTCTTTGGGTTCAGCGGTCAGCGAAAACGCCACTCCCGCGATGGGTGCTTGCAGGAAATCTTCAGCGGTATCATGAGTATCTTGCGCCAGCAGCGACAAAACCTCGTGCATCAATTCATTGTCGTCCCCGCAGACGCGCGTCAGGTAGGCTTTGCGTTCGACTTGTGGGCGATCCGCCCCAGTGCGAAACAATTCTTCAACACGATGCCAGCGTTCAGGAGTCATAGTGTATTTGCGGGGGAGGGC
>CAZXHW010000732.1:0-4394 GCA_964639915.1 uncultured Heliomicrobium sp. | reverse complement strand
TATGTAATTTCCTTTAGCCATTCCTTGTTCTCCTCGAGCGTTTCAAGTGTTTGTTTAGGCTTCAATTCCGCGTGTTTTAACGCGCCAATGCCGCTGCTAATTGTGGCGAGGGCATCCAATGCCAGCACACCACCGACGATCAACTCAGCTTGCCACGCAGGCAAGTACAGCGTCAGCGCCAAAACAATGGCAGCACAAAATGTCAGCAGCGCTGCCAGTGCCAAGATTGCTCCCACCACGATGACCAGCGCCGCCGCCTGGACGGTTTTCAGCTTGTCTTTCAATTCCTGCCGGGCAAGGGCAACTTCGTCGCGCACCAAGTTGGCGGAATGCGAAGCCAGATCAGAAAGCAATCCGCCCAGGCTTTCGCGTTGTTCGGCGGTTGGTTCCCACTGCGTCGCACCAGGTTGATAAGCCGTTCTTCGTTCTTGAAAGGCCATGACCTTTTACCTCCTGCGAAGCAGCCCGCCCAGCACCAATCCCACCGCTCCAGCAATTAACAGGCTGCGCCCCGGATTGCGGCGGACCTGAGTTTCAATGTCGTTGCGAACCTTGGTGGGCTCAATCTGATTGACGTAATCAGCCGAATGTTCCAGCCAATTCGCCGCGCGCTTGCCGAAGTTGGCCAGCTCATTTTGCTGATCGCTTCCATCAGCTTTTTGATGGAGCGTTTGTGCGGCTGACTGTAACTTTTCAGCCACCGTTGACTTGATCTGGTCAAATGTCGAACCGCTGCTTCTTTGATGTTCGGCGTTGCCGTCACCGCCGAAAGGTGTGCCGCCGGTCAATTCACTGTTTTGCTTTTGATATTCCATTGTTTCTTCCTTACTTGGCATTGATCTAACGAACGTTGAATAAGGGGTATCCTCTAAAAGCCATCTTTTATTGTTTTTGTATTGAACCTTTCACTCCTGAATCGCTGATCGTGACTGCAAAGAGCAAGCCACAATAAATTCAGGGTTATGCCCTCTGAATCCAGGAAGTGCGTGAGAAAATTGCGTTATGAGTGAACGGCAGCCAAACATGTGTAATGCTTTCGTGCGTATGAAATCATGAGAACTTTTATTTATTGCCGGCTTTAAAGCCTATCCAAAGTTTTCAAATCAGGAGGTGAAAAGATATTTGTCGCTTCATGGCAAAGTTGAAACGTGTGTTAAACTGAGGTTTCAAGTTCGAAACACTCTCTTCGGCACTCAACAAGGATGATGGAAGAAATTTTTGGCCCCCAAGGACTGTTTGCCCGACTTCACCCGGATTACGAATACCGTCCCGGCCAGGTAGCCATGGCCGAAGCCGTAGCCGAAGCTTTGGCGAACAAGCATCACCTGCTGGTCGAAGCGGGAACCGGAACGGGAAAAACGCTGGCCTATCTGGTTCCGGCAATCGCCACAGGCAAGCGAGTCATCATTTCAACCGGCACAAAAAACCTGCAAGAGCAGTTGTTCAACAAAGACATTCCGTTTCTACATAAAGCCTTCCCAAACCGTTTCAAGGCCATGTATTTGAAAGGCCGCTCGAATTATTTGTGCCTGCTGCGATTGAAGCGCGCCGAATCTCAGCCGGTGCTGAGTGGCTTGGAAGAAGTCGAGTATTTCGATCTGGTCAGAAACTGGGCGTATAAAAGCGCAACCGGCGACCGCGCGGAATTGGCGGAATTGCCGGACAATGTTTCTTTCTGGCGTCACATTGATGCCCGTTCGGACATTTGTATCGGCCAGAAATGTCCTGATTACGACGCCTGCTACATCACCAAAGCGCGGCAACAAGCGCTGGATTCTCAAATCATCATCGTCAACCATCACCTGTTTTTTGCTGACCTGGCGTTGCGAGACAAAGAGTGGGGACAGGTTTTGCCGGATTACGGCGCGGTGATTTTCGATGAAGCGCACCAGATAGAAGACATTGCGGCGCAATATTTTGGCGCCAGTGTGTCGAACTATCAGTTGGATGATTTGCTGAACGACATTTCGCGGTTGGCAATTGCCGATGTGGATTCGGCGCGCGAAATTACCAAGGTGTCCGCTCGGCTGGCCAAGCACGCGGAATATTTCTGGATGACATTTCTGGGCGGAGAGTCCGGCTTTACGATTTCAACATTTAATGGCGAAGGCCGGTTCGTCATTCGGCCTCAGATGTTTGTTCGCAAGAATCGCAATGGACAGGAAGAAGTTTCTCCAGCGGGCGAACGGTTCCGGAATTTGCGGCAAGCGCTGGATCGCCTGGGAGCGGAATTGAACGGAGTCAAAGAACCTCCGCCGGAAATGGAAGCCATTATTCGCAGAGTTGAACAGGTAAAGTTCGATCTGGATTTTGTGGTGATGAATGGGGATGACAGCTTCGTTAATTGGTGCGAACGGCGCGGGAGAGGAGTCTTTTTACAGGCTACACCGATTGATGCTTCCGGCATTTTGGAAGACCGCATGTTCAGCCAGATTGACAGCATCGTTATGACTTCGGCGACGCTGACCACTGCGAATTCGTTCGGCTTCATTCGCAAGCGTCTGGGCATAGACAAGGCGGCGGAGTTAATCGCCGAATCAAATTACGATTACAAAAAACAATCGCTGCTGTATCTGCCGCCGAAAATGCCGGACCCGCGCGAAACCGGTTTCACCGATGCCGCCGCCGATGAAATCGTTAAGTTGCTGAACGCCAGCCGAGGCCGCGCGTTTGTGCTTTGCACCAGCAATTCCCAGATGAAGGCTTTGCGCGATCTGGTCGAGTCTCAAATTGAGTTTCCAGTCTTAATGCAGGGAGAAGGCTCACGTTCGGGAATTCTGGATCGCTTTCGCGCCACGCCGAACGCGGTGTTGTTCGCGACGGCAAGTTTCTGGCAAGGCGTTGATGTGCGCGGCGAAGCACTATCGTGCGTCATAATAGATAAGTTGCCATTCGCGGTTCCCTCCGATCCTGTAGTTGCAGCCCGGCAGCGGTATCTGGATAGTCATGGCGGCAACAGCTTTTCGGATTATTCCGTGCCTGCGGCGGTTATCACTCTAAAGCAGGGAATTGGCCGGTTGATCCGCAGCGCCACAGACCGCGGAGTTCTGTCAGTTCTGGATCCGCGCATCGTCACAAAAAACTATGGCCAAAGCTTTTTGAAGAGCCTGCCGCCAAGCCGCGTTACACGAAAGATTGAAGATGTAGAGAAGTTTTTTGCCGAGGAGCCCTAATGTTCGCACTGACAAAACCATCAGCCGAACGCATTCAGCGATTCCTCAAGGGGCAACGCGATTTGCCTTTTTCTTACCCGGAAGTCGGCGAAACCAACTTCACCCTGCCAGCCGGTTACAACATTGACCACAATCGAATTCAGCTTGGCCACGGTGAGCAAACCTTTCATCGTGCCGTCGCAGCGGTGCGAAGCTGGAAGATGCATGACCTGGGCTGGGTGGAATTGTGCTGGCCGCATGCGCCGATTGAAGTTGGTTCAGCCGTTGCCGTTCTCTGTTACCATTTTGGCTTCTGGTCATGCCATCCGGCAAAAATTGTTTACGTCATTAATGAAGACGACGATCAATCCAGACGCTTCGGATTTGGCTACGGAACTTTGCCCGCACACGATGAACAGGGAGAAGAACGCTTTTTGATCGAATGGCGTCGCGAAGATGACAGCGTCTGGTATGACATTCTGGCATTTTCGCGGCCAGCTTCCTTTTGGGCCAAAGTCGGGTACCAGCTTGTGAGAGTGCTTCAAAAGCGATTTGGCAGAGATTCCAAACGGGTGATGTTTGATGCTGTAAGCCATGCCACTGTGGAAGCCTCTCGAATTTCTGTTAAAAATTGACGTTTTTTAGCTAGTCACGTTATAACTTCGGCCGTTAGACTTTCCGCAAATGGAAGTAGATGGGTTTGCCGATGTTAAATGTTGGCCGCTTGAAAAATCTGGTTTGGGCTTTCTTCCTGTCTGTGCTGCCTTGCGTGCTGCTAGATTCGACGACCCTTGCGCAATACCGGTTTGACTCCTGGACAAGTGACAATGGGTTGCCGCAAAACTCCGTCCTGGCAATCGCCCAAACGCCAGATGGTTATTTGTGGTTGGCCACGCTCGACGGGCTGGTGCGGTTCGACGGCGTGCGCTTCAACGTTTTCAACAGACGCAATACCCCACAACTGCCTTCCAATCGTTTCCATGCACTTTATTGCACATCCGACGGCGCTTTGTGGATTGGGGCGGACGAGGGCTTACTGCGGTTGCAAGCGGGACAGTTTGCGGCTTTCTCAACCCGCGATGGGCTGCCCCACAATCAAGTTGAAGATCTGCAAGACGACGGGCGCGGCGGCTTGTTGGTGCGTACGCTAAGAGGGTACGCGTTTTGGCAGAACGGGCACTTTGTCGCCGACGCTGGGGCTACAGGTGAAGACAGAGTGCGTTTTCTGGTGGCGCGTGATGG
>CAZXHW010000731.1:0-4397 GCA_964639915.1 uncultured Heliomicrobium sp. | reverse complement strand
TGATCGCGATGTACTCGGACTTCGCTTGTTCAATGCCGCGCCGACGCATATCCGGAACGCTTTCCCCTGCCGGTCGGCGAATCACGCGCACCCAGGGAAATTCACGTTCAATTTTGGCGGCCACTTCCTCACCTGCGCGATCAACAACAATGAACTCCAATCCGGATTGCGCTCTTTGTCTTTCCAGCGATTGCAGGCAGCGGGAAATATATGGCTCGCCAACGCAGGAAGCGATAACGATAGACAACTTAGGTAGAGTCATAATGAACAAATTATTTGGCAGATGCCTTTGGACTGATATTATCCGTCTTTACAGGTTGATCAGACGGCAACCCTCCGGAAACAGGAGCAGGATTCTGGGTCGTGTGACGCGAAGCCAGATAGTGGCCTGCCGTGCCCCAAATCACGCACAAACCGCAGTACCAGAAATACAGCCAATGCATCGGAAGCACGCGCAGCGTAAACCACACGCCAGAATGTGCGATGAAGTACCGATAAAAATCGAAATTCAACGCCGATACCGCCGACAACAGCAGCAAGGCGCCAATTCCCGCCACCGGTTGCCACCAGATCAACGGTAATAACGCGCTGGCCAGCCAGGTCAGCGCCACACAGATCCGCTGGGAAGATTTGGCGTTCAACGTATTGGCCGCTGCGCCCGCGCGCAGCATCAATCGAATCCACGGAACGCCGCGATCAAAGATGTCGGTTTTCAGAATGCTCCACAGCGTCCAGCGTTTCAGATGCGTTGCTTTCACCTGGGGCGCCAGCACAATCTGAAACCCGGCGGCTGACACCCAGGTGCCAAGCTCAATGTCTTCTATCGCCGGGCGGCGGTAACGCTCTTCATCGAATCCGCCAAACGCCAGAAACAGATCGCGCCGCATCGCGCCGCAACCGCTCCAGAACGTGCTGACGTACCCGCCGCTGGTTTGGTGAACATAATGGTGAAACAGGTTTTTATATTGAGAAAAGAATCCCGTTTCAGCAGGCGTTTCGTCATACGAACCGACCACCGCATCAATGCTGGAATCGGCGGCAAAAACGTCTGCAAAACCGCTTAACGTATCGCTATGCACGCAAACGTCAGCGTCAATGAAAACCAGATATTTCCCTTTCGCCCGTGCCACGCCTCGATTGCGCGCGCGCGCCGGACCACCAGGTCCGTCAATCCGCATGTAATCAAACCCATATTGCGCCACAATTGGTTCTACTGCTTCGGTGGAACCGTCATCTACCACCAACACGTCAAAATCCTTGTAATTCGATTTTGCCAGTGCGGCCAGACACTTTTTCAGATACCCCATGGAGTTATAAACGGGCACAATCACCGACAAGGTATGCGAAGGTGGCGGCGGTTTGTTTATCGCTATTACTTTTACGGAATCACACACGACATTTTCTCCGGCTGAAAAGACTGCCTACAGAGTGCGGGCGCGAGGATCAAAACGGAATCACTGCGGAGAAGGTAAAACATCCTCGGCGCCTCAAACCATCTGCAGGGTTAATTTCTGTGGGAACTTAATTCTCCACTCTCCAAACGAAACTCCTGGCTGCTTGCGACAGCGATCTTTTCCCATTGCGGCATCCGGTAACTTTGAAAGAATTCTTTCTGATGCCGGATTAAAAAAATGAGCGTCAACCACAGCGGGCAGCTTTTCAACAAGCCAATTCCGATCAGCTCCGGGATTGTATTGAAGCTGAATTGCGAGTTGAGAATATTGACCACAATGATGTTTTGCATCAGCGAAGTGACGAAAATAGCAGCCAATAAAACCAGCGCCTTGAAGCTAAGATTTCGAGCCACTGTAACCAGATAAATGAGGAGTAGAAAAAGTGCAGTCAGGTAGTGTTCCCAAACCGTTTGCGAAATCATCAAACAAAAGGTGACGGCCATCAGGAAATCAAAATGATGCCGCGCAGCGCCTGACCAAGGTTGTTTCCGGCTCAGCCAGTACAACCAACCGAACAACAGGACCATGAACAATTTGATCAGCATCACTGGAACAGCCAATACGTGAAAGTCCATGGGAGGAACCGCCAGCAATCTAAGATTTTCCGCTTCCACGTATAACGAACTGTTGTATAGCCAGGGATAAGCGTTCTTAACCCCTTGCACCATCACCTGCAGAAATTCCGCGTGAATGTTCCACCCCAACAGCAGAATCGAAACCGATCCGACGACCAGCGAGGTAAGCGCGAATGAACGCAGAAACCTCCAACCGGAAACCAGGCTCAGCGGCAAAAGCATAAAAACAAATCCCGGTTTGATCAGCAGTGCCAGAAACAGGCAATTTGCTGAAATCGCTGTTCGCCCCTTTGTGTGATAGAGCAGCGCGACCGTCAGCAGGAAAAAGACCGTCGGCATGCTCTGACCACCGATTCTGTAAATTGCCCAAAACGGCTGAAATAAGAGAATTGCCCCGGCAAAAAGCGCGCGGTATTGCCACTGCGCTTCTGGCGAAGCTCCTATAAAGAGGCGGTTTCGGCGATATAGCAGCCACAAGGCCAGAACATAAGCCACCGTGTTTTGAAACTTGAACAGAAACAACGCAGCTTCGGGCGAAAATAAACTCAAGGGGGCGTAAAAGAATGCTGAAATTGGCGCTCCCCAAAATGGCATTGCGCCCTGAGGCTTGGCCCCGGCAATCAAAGTTTCCGGTTTGTAAATATCGGCGATTTGTAACGCGGCGGCGCGGCGTCCTGTGTCGTAAAAGTTGGCAAAGTCCCAGCCCAAGCCTGCCGGAACAACAATTCCCGCGATCGCCGCAAGCGCGATGACGGCTAATAGCAAATACGTTAATCGGCGATACAGCTCTCCGGAATCGTTGCCCTGAGCCAGTTTGTGGTCGAGTGCATGCAAATAGCCTGCTCTGACAGCCATGGTGAGTTTCTCCACGAATTGGCATTGGGGGGATATTTTTTTTCATCTTGGTCTTGACCAGATTATTTCTGACCAACAGATTCATGTTGGCCAAGCAAGGTTTGTGCGGAGATTGGGCCTTCTACAATTTGAAAGCCTGCATTCGTCAGTGAAGGACCGTTGACGATCCAAACCGGACGGTCTAGGTAAGCCTGAAGCACTTGGGAACGCACATTCGGATTTTTATCCCAGGCGTAAACCGGAACTTCAGCTCGTAAATCAATTGGGTTGTAAATTGCTGCCGAAGAAAAATCAGGAAACTGCTCGCCGCGAATCAGAATCAGGCTTTTGCCAAAGTTGTGTTCTTTTGCCAGCCGCAAAACGTCCGGGCGCATTCGCAAGTAATGATTGTATTTGTCAATCGCTCGCCACGGCATGAAGTTGACCAGGGCCATCGCGCTTAACAATAAAACGCCGACCAGGACTCTTGTCCTGGGCAAATACGGCTGATGCGTGTTGTGCGTCATTCGATTGACGAGCGCCTGCAGGCCACGAACCGATAGCACCACACAGGGCACGATCATCAAGTACCAGTACCGCGCTGCAAAATCCGGCCCGCCGCTAAACCAGTAAAAGAAATGCGCGGTAAAAATCCCAGCCATCAGCGCTACCATCAGCAAATCACCTTTGTGGATCTTTCCCTGGAACTTCAAAGAAACGCAGAACAAGGCGATCAGAATTAGCGAGCCAATGCTCCAACCGAAAAGCTCTGTATTGATAACCGTGATGTTCAGGTTGGAATTGATGATGCCTTCCAGCGGGCTGTGCCCCGGATACGGATCAAGCGCCCAGCCCGCGCCGCGATCCGGCCCAAAGCCCATCGCATTGCTGTTCAATCCCAGGTACTTGTCTGCCCAGGCCATGATCGGAAATTTAGCGGGGCTGCCGGTCAGCAAGAAGTTGTAGTAAAGGATCGTCGCTCCGACTGCTCCGCATCCAACGCACCAAGCCAGCAAGCCCGTAAGTTTGAATCGCTTACCGCCAATACCCAGGGCCGAAAGTCCCAACGGCACAGCGATGGTTGCGGCGACAACTGCACCTTCCAGCGGTCGAATCATTCCGACCATTCCGGTGGCTGCACCGCTCAACACAGCCCAAAGCAAACTGTTGCCTTTTCTGGCCCAAACCGCCGCCAGCGCGGCAGCCAGCGCAAAGGCCAGCGAAGCGGAATGAGTCATAAAACTCATTCCAACCAGCACATGCCAAGGCGACAACACCAGCAACAACGCTGTCAGCCGTGCCGTGCGGCGGTCGTACAATTCCTTCACCAGCAAAAAAGCCAGAAAGACACAGATGCCAGCCAGCACAGGATTCACCAGCCATTCGACTTTCAGCGCTACACCAAGTGCCAGCACCAACGGCCAACCAACCGGAGGACTGGCAAACCAACGCGTCGCATCGTGGTCAAACAAGCCAATATCAAAAGCTTCTTGTATAGGCGGCAATGGCATGGTCAGCACACCCATCGCTAAAT
>CAZXHW010000730.1:0-4401 GCA_964639915.1 uncultured Heliomicrobium sp. | reverse complement strand
CTTTGATCGGCTTGCCGCTTTTCTCTAGTTCATTGATCTGCGCCTCGCTGATGTCCCACAACTCCAACCGCTTGCGCGCTGCTTGGAAAAGCGATTCCGAAGCATTGATAGCCCCCCGAAATGTACTCTCCGCAAGTTCTTCGCGCCCACGCCGGGCAAGCAGAAATTCCTGCTGCGTCTGCAATAGCTCTGGACTGTAGATGCTGATCAGCGGCTGCCCTTTCTCAACCAACTTGCCGGTGAAATCTACCCAGACTTTCTCAATCCAGCCCTCAAACCTAGTGTGGATACGCACGATCTTTGTTTCGTCATAAGCCAGACGACCAACCGCGCGCACCGTTTTGGAGACCGGCCTGTAAGCTGCTTCGCCATATTGCACGCCGATCAACTGCTGTTTTTCCGGGCTGATCTGGAACGCACCTTCGGGCAGGTTGGCCTTCGCCTCAACGCCTGTCTCATAGATCGGCACTAAATCCATGCCGCAATCAGGCGCTTTGCCCGGTTTGTCGGATTTGTAGGCCGGGTGCATCGGGTCTTGCCAGTAGAGCACCTTCAGTTCTGGCTTATGTCCTGCACTAGAATGGTCACCACCAGAAGCTACGTCATCTGCCGTCTGAGCCTTAAAGAAAGACAGCACACGCGCTCTCTGCGTGTACCCGATAACTGCCAGTCCAGCGAAAAGTAACAACACCACCCAGCGAGTTGTGGTTCGTCGTCTCTTCGGTCGCCATGCGGACTCACCGTCACCGGGTTTCTTTAGCTCGACAGAAAGTGATTTAGCCTCCGTCTCAACGCCGACTATTTCCGGCTGAAGTTCGTCTGCCGGTTGACCGGGACTGGGTTTGGTTCCTTCTTGTTGGTTGTCTTTGACCGGCATAGTTGTGGCCTCTTTCTCCTGAGAGTGCTGGCACTCGCTTTCGATGAAGTCAGTGCCAGCTTTGCGCAAACGGACTGAAGCAAGCGGCTGGAATCGTTGGTGAACGCTTCCAGCCACTGCTTCGCCCGATTTCTGTGGCTTACTTGCCTTCCATCTCCTTCGCTCGCATCGTGTGGAACTTCGCCATCTCGTCGGCTTCCTGGGCGAGGGCTTCAGCGGCCTTGCTGTACTTCTCGCAATGCAGCCGCATTTTTTTGATGTAGGCGTTCTCAACCGTGTCCTTAGGGTTTTTGGCGACCGTCTTGCTGTAGTCGGTCAGCATCTTCCGATGCGCCGCGGCCTCCTGACGGTACTCGGCGGCCTTCTTCTGGTACTGTTCGGCGCGCGCCCGGTGTTCCTGCGCTGTCTGCGGAGCTTTCATTTCCTGCCCCATAGCGTGGGCGGAATGATCCTGTTTGGCCTCCTGCGCCATCCCCCAGATTGAAAGGCCGACAGTCAGCATCAGAGCGACCGCGCTGATCAGTAGCCGCATGGTTGTCGTGTTGGTTTTGAGACTTGTGTTTTTCATTTTTTCTCCTTATTCGAGATTGGACTGTTGATTGATGCAGTGCTCAGTTGATGGACTCCGTTGCATGCGCCGATCCGTCACGGCCTCAGATTGACCCCGACGAACGGCTCAAGCGCCGCGATTGCTTTCTCTTGATTGCTGAGTTGCTCGTAGTAACTCAGTTCGTAATTGAGCAGCGTCACCAGGTTGTCGAGCAGGGTCAGGAAATCCACCTTGCCGACTTCGTACCCGGAGATCGCCGACTCCAGTGATAATGATGATTGCGGAATGATTGTCGTGCCGTAGAGCTTCACCAGCCGCTGCGCTGTCGTTGCAGCCAGATACCGATCCTTGATGCGGAAGAAGAGCAGCGTCGTAGCGTTCTCCAGACGTTGTTTCTCTGTTGCTGCGCTGGCCGTGGCTTCGGCCACCGCCGGACGCTGCTTCTGCCAGAAATAAAGCGGAATTTTCACGCCGACATTCACGGCATACATCTCCGGCAGGCCAGGCCGGTTGAAATAGGTGAAACCCACATTGAAATCAGGATAGAAATCTTTTTGGGCGAGTTCGACGCCATACTGCTCGCGGTCAATCCGGCGGCGCTGCGCCTTCAGCGTGGGGAAGTTTGTCAGCGCCATCTCTCTGAGGTCGGTCAAACTGTATGTGAACTCGCGTGGCTTGACCTCTTCCGGCCTACCCACTGGCGTTTCCGGCTCGCGGAAGAGCAGGCTGTTAAGTCGCGCCTCAGCGGTTTGTTTCCGCTGTTCCAGCACCGTCAGTTGATCAACCAGCTTGGAGACCTCAACCTGAGCCTTCAACACATCCTGCTGAATGCCTTTGCCCACCGAGTAACTGGCCTCGGCGATCTTGACGAACTTTTCGAGAAGTTCCTTATTCTTTTCGATGGTCTCAATGGCTTTGTAGAGATAGTAAAGATCAAAGTAGGCATCTTTCACTTCTGCGACGACGTTCAACCGCACCTGCTCGTAGTTCCACCATTCAGCCTCAGCCGCGACGTTTGCCATTTTGCCCTTGATCGCCAGCTTGCCGGGAAAGGGGAGTTCCTGCGTAAAGCTAAGTGTCCGGGCGCTCGATGGGTCGCCTTTCTGAATATCAAACGGCGGCAGTGGCGCATTGCCAGCGTAACCATAGCTAAGCATGGGTTCAGGCAGAGCTTTGGCTTGCGGGACGCGCGCGCGCATCATGTCAAAGCTGCGCTGCATCGCTTTGATCTCAGGATTTTGTTCGAGTGCTTCCGTAACCAAATCGTTCAGCAGAACCGGCGCAAGGGCTACGGGCTTTACTTTCACGTCGCTGACGTTTGACGCGGCTACTGAGTGGGATTGCTGCGCAAAGACCTGCGCACTCCACAGCAACAACAGACCCAGCGTACACCCCACCCATCGTTGAGCATTTCTCAACCTCATGGTGATTTCTCCTCATGGAACAGCTTTCTCGGAGCTGTTGCCTAGATCATTCCGAACGCCGCCTGTGGTGACACCACCTGACAGATGGCGAGTAGCTACCGCACAAAAAGTCGCGGATTGCGTACTGGAACGACTAGATCAGCAGACAGGAGTAAGATAGATAAAGCGGTCGTTTCTGGTGTGGATGATGGAAATTATCAGGCAGTGGCGCTGAGTCGGGTTGTGCGCCAAAGTGATTAAATGGCAGGGTTGCAACAATCAGCCCCTGGTTCTGTGCGGTAACAGGAATCGCCTGCGTTTCGGCATCCGGCTGCAAGTGGCAACAAATCATCGTGCTATGCGCCAACTTCCCAGGCTGCGCATCGGCGACGAGCGACTCTGCTTCTGAACAATGGTGTGTTGATTGTGGCGTTGCAGCTTCCGGCATCGCTGGTGTTGTCTGGCCAGGAAGATGCGCCGTATGGCAACTTGAAAGTGGAGCTTCAGCTTTTGGCTGATCAGGAGATTGCGTCGTATGGCAGCCTGAGTGCGGAGCTTTACCTTCCGGTTCGCAAAGGCAAAGACCACCCGCCCAGGTTTGATGCGTGAACAGGAGCAGGAGGGCAAACACAGGCATCAGCTTTCGCCATCGCATCTGGCGGAATACTCTGATGGTTCCTGTCTGTGCTGCTTGCTTAATCAAGTTCTGCTCCTTCAAATGCTTCATTCTGACAAAAGCAATTTTGGCGACTACTGTCAGAAAAAACTACGACGCTTGTCACGTTCAGATGTGACGATCGTCACATCTGAACGTCGCGTCCTCAAGAATCCATAAAGCAAGTGGTATTCCTCATTTCACCCGTCATAAAACCTGCGTTATTGATCCTGAAGCGAAGTGCAATTCAGACAGGTGGGTAAATTTGCCCAATCGGATGGGGAGTTTTTCAAGGCACGGATCAAGTGCAGGGAAACTCACTCAGCCATTTTTGAATTTTGCTGATACCCTTGGCAGGTATTGGTATATTTTCCCAACCAATACCTGCCTTGAATTTCCCAGACTTCAGGCTCGCACCAGATAATTGCGCATCATCCCGACGTCTTCGTGTTCAAGGTTGTGGCAATGGTAGACGTACATTCCGGTGAAGTCCTCAAATCGAAGCAACAGCCTGATTCGTTCACCCGGCATCAGCATCACGGTGTCCTTCCAGCCCTCGTCCACGTAACCATAGCGCACGGTTTCATAGCCTGCGGTCATCTGCGAGGCGGCTTGCCGTTCGATCACCTGGAATTGCAGCCCGTGAATGTGGATTGGATGAACCATGCTCATCCCCATCATTCCGCCGGTGCTGTTATTGACCAGTTCCCAGACCTCAGTTGTATCGAGCCGAACGATCTCATTCGTGGCAACTTCCGTCTCTTGATAAGGTCTCCCGTTAAGCAGCCAGCGCATTCCGCCGCTCATCATTCCCATTGAAACCGCAAAGCTGCGTGGTGCATTCCGATTGACCGCATCTTCCATTCGGTATCGGTTGATGGTTGAAAGCTGCGTGGGTGGCTGAGTCGGTTCGCCC
>CAZXHW010000729.1:0-4403 GCA_964639915.1 uncultured Heliomicrobium sp. | reverse complement strand
GATTGTCAATTCCGTGCCTTCGAGATTGGAACGCCAGGCGAACGTTGCCGTTCGAGTTCGACAGGGAAGCGAAGGCGCGATTGTTCAAGCCTTGCTCGACGAATCGAAGCTGACGGATGCCGCCGATGCGATGGGTGCAAATGCTGACGACCTGAAAGCCATCCGCAAGATCGTTCAGGAAAGCGCGAAAGTGGTTGTTGTTTTTGGCGATGAGCTGCGCGGAGCGGCTGCCGAGGCTTTGCCGTTGCTTGAAAAAGCGCTGGCTGCGCCAAGCGCCGAAGCTGCGGATGCGGCGAAAAAGGCGTACATTGATTCGCTGCAACGCGAGGTTAAATCGTCAAACTCAACCCAGAAACCTTCGATCAACGAAAACCCATACACCTATATCGTTGAACATCCGACGCTGGAAATCGGCGCCTCACCGGTCAGAACTGAATCCAAGTTTTCGTTTGTGCCTCTGGTTCGATATTCGAACTCGATGGGTGCCGGTTTGGTCGGAATGGCAAGCGGTTATCGAGGCGGAATGTCGGCGCAGGCAATGCTCAACAGTGCTGGCGCAGGAATCAAAGCCTTACTAATCGCCAAGCAAGAAGTTGTATTCAAGGCGAATGGAGAAGCCAGCCTGGTCAAATCACAGCTTGGCAAACTTGATTTTCTGGTTGTTCAGGAAATGTTTTTGACCGAAACCGCCCAACTTGCCGACGTGGTTTTGCCGGTCACAAGCTTTGCAGAAGCTCAGGGCACCCAAATCAACAACGGAATGCAAATCCAGTTTGTCCGCCGCACGATTCCGCCGGTTGGGCAGGCAAGGCCCGACTGGATGGTGGTCAATCAACTGGCCAAGTTGATGGGCGTTGATTTTGGCTATCAGGCTCAGCTCAAGAATGTTTTCAAGGATTTAGCGGAAAAAGTTCCTGGATGCGACGGCCTTTCTCACAACCAACTAGCCAACGAAGGCGCAACGGCCATCACGCTTCCGCCACCAGACCTGGGCAACATCAATCAGGCTGAGTTGGTGGATCGGCTGGCCGGAGACGTTTCAAAGATCAATCGCAGCCTGGCCGTAGATCGGTCGGAGATCACTGCTCAAGCCGGTTCAAGGTTGAAGCAGCGTTACGTGCAAATCACCCGGCGATCAGAAATGTTGACGCCAGTGTTGCCGCAAACCGCCGAAGGCGAAGCCAAAGTGCTGATGTTCCCGGCATAAATGGAACTGTCGCTAAAGACTGAAAACGTTTGAAGGCGAAACACCAAACAAAATCAAATGTCATCGCTGATTAACTCAATTGATTTTCCTTACGTTCTTGGCGCGCTGATCAAGGTCATAATCTTCTGGATCACGATTATGATCATTTGCGCTTACGCGGTTTATGCCGAACGGCGCGTGCTGGCTGTGATTCAGAATCGCCTGGGGCCAAACCGTGTCGGCTGGCAAGGATTGCTGCAGCCGTTTGCCGATCTGATCAAGTTCATCTTCAAGGAAGACATCATTCCGATGGCGGTCAATCGCGCGCTGTATGTTTGCGCGCCGATTATTGCGCTGGTTCCGGCGATGATGGTTTTGATCGTTTATCCTTTTGGGCCGGATAACCTGGCGCTGCCCGGTGGAGAGTTTTTGACGCAAAAGGTCGGCGATCTGGTGAACTGGCTGGGATTGGGATGGAACATTGATCTGCGCACGGTCAATTTGCACGTCACGCATTTTAACGTCGGTATTCTGTATGTTTTTGCGATGACGGGATTGGGCGTATACGGCATTGTGGTCGCCGGTTGGGCGTCGAATTCAAAATACAGTTTGCTTGGCGGATTGCGTTCATCAGCGCAAATGGTCAGCTACGAGCTTGGGTTATCGCTGTCGGTTGTCGCTATTTTGTTGATGGCTGGCACGCTGGATTTGACCAAAATCGTAGAGCAGCAATCCGGATGGGGCGGTATGCGCTGGAACATCTTCGGCGGAATTGCCGCTGGCGAAGGCCTGAAAAGCCTGGCGATGGCTGTACCGGCCATCATTGCTTTCTTCATTTATCTGATCAGCGCGATTGCTGAAACCAACCGCGTGCCGTTTGACTTGCCCGAAGCCGAAACCGAACTGGTCGCCGGATTCCATACCGAATACAGCGCGCTGAAGTTTGCACTGTTTTTCATTGCCGAATACGTCAATATGACGACGGTGTCGGTGCTGGCAGCCTCACTGTTTTTGGGAGGCTGGAACGGGCCGTTCATCAACGTCTTCCCGTGGTTGGGGCCGATTTACTTTCTGGGCAAAGTCTTCTTCTTCATTTTCCTGTACATCTGGTTGCGCGGAACGTTGCCGCGTTTGCGGTACGATCAGTTGATGAGCTTCGGCTGGAAGTTCCTGTTGCCCGCGGCGCTGTTCAACATCGCGCTGGCTGCGATCATTGCGGTACTGGTTTACTAAGGGGGTAGGAAAGGCCGAAGAGCTTCAACGCAAAGGCGCTAAGCAGCAAAGACGCGAAGTTGCTTTTTGATGCAAACGAATTGCGGCAACTACAACCTTTTTCCAGAAAACTTCTTTGCGCCTTTTGAATCTTTGCGTCTTTGCGTTAATTCCGTAAGTCTTAGTTCAATTTGATTCCGATATGGAACAACTCGCTCAAATCCAAGTCACACTCTTTTCTTTCTGGCGTTTGCGTCGCTGGCAGTGGTTGACGCATTCAACGTCATTTTGCAGCGCAATCCAATTTACAGCGCTATCGGCTTGATCGTCGTGCTGTGTTGCCTGGCCGGATTGTTTTTGACTCTATCAGCGCAATTCATCGCTGCTATTCAGATTATTGTCTATGCCGGAGCGATCATGGTCTTGTTCGTCTTTGTGATTATGTTGCTCAACATACGCGAAGAAGAATCCAAGATTGACCGGCAAAAGTATCTGAAGTTTCTGGCCGTTCCGCTGTTTCTGGCTTTGATTGCCGAAGTGATGGCGGTGCTGAAAACTATCGGCAACCCGGCGGCTTCCGACAACATTCCCGGCACTGTGGAATCGCTGGCCGAAGGGATGTTCACGACTTACGTGCTGCCATTTGAAGCCACTTCGGTTTTGATCCTGATGGCAATTGTCGGTTCGATGCTGCTGGCTCGCCGCGAAAGCAAGGAAGAGACGGACGACATCGAAGCGGCGCTGAACGTCGCCAACGAGCCGACGGCGATTCACGAAGAAAGTTCCGAAGAGGAGGTTCACGCCTAAGAGGGCGAAAAGCTATGGTTCCGCTTTCCTGGTATCTGGCGCTGAGCGCCGTTCTGTTCACCATTGGCGTCGCGGGCGTGCTGATTCAGCGCAACGCCATCGTGCTGTTTATGTGCATCGAGCTGATGCTGAACGCCGTCAACCTGACCCTGGTGGCGTTTTCGCGTTACCTGGGCGATGTGACCGGACAGTTATTCGTGTTCATCGTGATGACTGTCGCCGCCGCCGAAGCTGCTGTCGGATTGGCCATCATCATTTCACTCTTCCGCACGCGCGAAACGCTCAATGTGGATGAAGCAGATTTACTCAAACTGTAAGTGAATTGATAGTTGATAATTGATAATTGATAGCTTTGCATTTAGAACAGCTATCAACTACTCACGGTCAACTATCCATTGTCAATTATCAATTATGTTGAAGTGGATCACCCTGGCGCCCTTAATCGGCGCGATCATCAACGGATTGTTCGGTAAACGGCTGGGCGAAAAAGTCGTCGGCGCGATTGCTTGTTTGTCGGTTGGCGTTTCGGCGATTCTGGCCTTCGCATCGTTCAACCAACTGTTGCACGCGACACCCGGAACCGATGGAGTCCGCCGCGTCACCGATTATTTCTTCACCTGGATTTCGGTCGGCAATTTTCACGTGGATTTTGCCTACCTGCTCGATCCGCTTTCCGGCATCTACATTCTGTTTATCACCGGCGTAGGATTGCTGATTCACATTTACGCCACCGGCTACATGGAGCACGAAGGCGGATATTACCGCTTCTTTGCCTATCTCAACCTGTTCATGTTCTTCATGCTGATGCTGGTGCTGGGCGGCAACTTCCTGATCCTGTTTGTGGGCTGGGAAGGTGTGGGTCTGTGCAGCTACCTGCTGATCGGCTTCTACATATTGAAAAAGAGCGCCGGCGATGCGGCTAAGAAGGCGTTCATCGTCAACCGCATCGGCGACTTCGGCTTCTGTCTGGCGATGTTTCTGATCGTGGTGAACTTTGGCTCGCTCGATTTCGGCAAGGTATTCGAAGCGGTGAAGCCGATGCCGGTGGAGCAGAGCGCGGGGCTGCTGACGGCGATTGCACTGCTGCTGTTCGTCGGTGCAACGGGTAAGTCGGCGCAGGTTCCGCTGTATGTCTGGCTGCCGGACGCCATGGAAGGCCCAACACCGGTATCCGCCCTCATCCACGCGGCGACGATGG
>CAZXHW010000728.1:0-4409 GCA_964639915.1 uncultured Heliomicrobium sp. | reverse complement strand
ACCTTCGAAATTCACTCGCGGCTTTGTCGAAGGTCTGTTGCGATTGCGCGCGCGCATTGTTCGCCAGTTGCCGGAGCGTCGCTTTCCTTTTTTCCGCAGCGAAATGAAGCACCGCAGTTATCCCAACGGTTACAGCACTGAAGAGTTGGGACCACCGCTTGTGGAAAATGCGCAAAATCCTCTCGCCGGAAAATAGGGGTAAATATGGTGAAAGATTTGGCTGTGCCAAAGAAGAAATGAAGGCACGGCTAACGTCATCTTAACTTGACCAGCCCGAATTCGTGATTTACCCTTTCCGCCTACTTCATCAAGTAGGAAGCATCCGTAATTCAACTCAGTGGTTTTTGGGGTCTGGCGCTGTCCCGCAATAGCGCAAAGACCGCAGTGAAAGGCGTCCAATAGAAGACGTCCGCTTCCAAACTAAGCTTTCCAGCCTGACGGCTACCAGGGATGAAATCAGTATTGCACTCAAGCTTTGAGCGATGGCGGCATCGAACCGTCATTCTACTCAATCACTCGTAACCCTTTTTCTTCAAGCGAGGGAGAATATGTTTAAGTCAACTTCATATCGTTTGCTCTCGGCAGCGATGCTGTTTGCGCTTTGCTTAGCGCTGAGCAGCGGCAACGCATTTGCTCAGGCAAATGCCAGTGCCGGTCAGATTTCCGGCATGGTGCGCGACAGTCAGGGAGCCGCTGTAGCAGGCGCGACTGTCAAAGCCTCCAATTCTCAAACTGGTTTGGAACGCACGACGACTGTCAGCTCTGACGGATTGTATCGTTTTGTGCTCTTACCGCCGGGTACTTACAAGGTTTCGGCTGAAGCTACCGGCTTTGCCAAAGCAGAATTGACCGGCGTCACAGTGACTGTTGGTCAAGTTACTGACACCAACTTAACCTTGGGCGTTCAGGCGGTTTCGGAAGCCGTCACCGTGACTTCGGAAGCGGTTCAGACGACGGTTTCGCAGCCTGATGCGGTAATCAATGAAACGGCGATCAATAATCTGCCGATCAACGGTCGCCGTTTTCAGGATTTTGTCACTTTGACGCCCACTGCGCAGGTTGATCCTTCGCGCGGTCAAATTTCGCTTTCTGGGCAGCGCGGTATCAACGCCAATATCAGCATTGACGGCGTGGATTACAACCAGCCCTTTTTCGGCGGTCTGCGCGGCGGCGAACGCTCAAACAGCGTTTTCACCATTCCGCAAGAATCCGTCAAAGAGTTTCAGGTGATTGCCGCTGGCTATTCGGCTGAGTTTGGACGTTCGACCGGTGGTCTGGTGACCGCTGTCACAAAGTCGGGCACGAACCAGCTTCATGGATCGGCCTTCTATCTGATTCGCCCAGAAGAGCTGGCGCGCAGCAACGCTTTCTACGACACCTTGGCGCGCTCGCTGAAACGTGACATCGTGGTATCGCCAACGCAGCAACAGTTTGGCGGTTCCATCGGCGGCCCAATTGTCAAAGACAAGATGTTCTACTTCGGTTCTTACGAGCAGCAGCGCTTCCGTAACCCGCGAGTCGTCTTCTTCGATCCACTTGCAACCTTTACGCCAACAGCGGCCCAGCAGGAAGCATTCGATTTTTACAAAACGCTGCAAGTGCCTTTTGAACAGACCAACGACGCCAAAGCCGGCCTGGTCCGTTTTGACTGGAACATCAGCGACCGGAACCGCTTCAACGTTCGCTATAGCCAGAGCAATGCCAACGCGCTGAACAGTACTTCAGTCGGCAGCACAATCTACAACCAGCCGGCAATCAACAACGCTATCTCAAACAACGGAACCGAGCAGGACAAAACCTACACAGGTGTCGCCCAGCTTACGACTACGATAAGCAGCAACCTGATTAACGAATTGCGCGGTCAGTATTCGCGTGAAGTTCGTCCGCGTCTGGCCAATGCCGAAGCGCCCAACGTAACAAACAACATCGGTCGTTACGGCACGGTCAACTTCCTGCCCACGACGCAATTCGATTACCGCATTCAGGCTTTCAACAACCTGACATGGTTGCTGGGCAACCATTCAGTCAAATTTGGCGCGGAAGGCAATCAGGTTTTTGCCAGCCAGGTTTTCGGTTTTAACCAGTTCGGCGTGTTTGGTTCCACTACGACCGACACGGCAACCATCCTCGACGTTCTTTCTTATTCGCCGACGATCACGACTGGCACGGTGAATCGCTTTGATTCCTCGACGGCCACTTATCTGCGCCAGATCGGAAACCTGCAAGCTGAATATGATGTACAGCAGTTCTCGCTCTATGCACAGGATGCGTGGCGCATTAAGCCGAACTTCACGCTCAATTATGGCTTGCGTTGGGAAGGGCAGTTTAATCCATCGCCCGAAGCCAACAACGATCTGATCCTCAATCAAATCCGAGGATTCCGTTTCCCATCGGGTCACACCTTCGACCCGACGTACATCCCCGACGCCGGCAACCAACTTGGCCCGCGCCTTGGCTTCGCGTGGGATCCATTCAGCAACGGCAAGACGGTGGTGCGTGCCTTCAGCGGCATTTACTACGCCAGCACGCCGATGTTGCTTTTCGCCAGCGCGATTAATAACTTCCGCAATCCTCCGGGCGACGTTTCGGTGCAGTTCCCGCTGTCAGTGGCCAGCTTGCCTGCAAATAGCCCGCTGCGCACCTGCACAACGCTTTACTGCCAGTTCAATCTGATTGGCATTAACCTCAACAACAGCTCACTCGGCAATCTGCCGACGCCGACCACGGCCCAGTTGCAATCGCTGATTTCACAGTTCGGTTTCAACCCATTCGGCGGCGCGGCGGTGACGGGTATGGCCAACGATTTCAAGAATCCGAAATCGTACCAGTTCGGCGGCGGCGTTGAGCATGAGCTTGGCCGCGGTTTAAGCGTTGGCGTGGATTACAGCCAGGTCAACACGATTCACTTGCAGCGCAATCGGGAATTGAACTTCCCCGCGCCAATCCTGCGTGACATCGCGGTTGATCCGGCTCAGCGTCCGTTCTATGGCATTACCAGCGGCTCCAGCCCGTTGCGCGCGCGTCCGCTGCCGCAACTGGGCAACATCCAGATTCGTGAATCGTCAGCCCGTTCGGTCTATCAATCAATGGTCATACGGGGGAATCTGCGTCGGAAGTGGGGGCAGATCAGCGCGTTTTACACGTTGTCGCGCTCGCTTTCGGACGACGATAACGAACGCGATTCGGGCGGTATTACCTACGAAAACGCCTTCAACCTGGCACCTGAATTCAGCTACTCGCGTCTGGATCGGCGGCATCAGTTCGTTGCCAGTCCGATTTTCTTCCTGCCGTTTGGGGTTGAATTGTCCAGCGCAATTCGGTTGCAGTCGGGCGCTCCTGTTGACGCATCACTCGGCGGTGACGCCAACGGCAACCGCGACGGTGTCAGCACCGATCGCCCGTATTCGGCGGCAGGCGTGCCATTCAAGCGCAATGCCTTCCGCAATCGAGCGGTTTACAACGTGGACTTCCGCGCGCAGAAGGGCTTCGGCTTTGGCGAAGAACGGCGGTTACTCTTCACGGCTGAATTTTTCAATATCCTCAACCTGAAGAACATGACCTATGGCGGCGCGGCGGCGTTTAACTATTGCGCGCCGGTAACAGCCACTTGCGGCTTCAGCGGTCCGACCAATGCGACCTTCCTGCAACTGAAGGATGCCAACGGCAACTTGCTGCTCAACAACAATCCGGGCGCACCCTTCCAGGTGCAACTCGGCGCTCGCTTCCAGTTCTAAACAAACTGGCAAAGTGAAAACGAAAAGCGGAGGCTATTATGGCCTCCGCTTTTTTTAACTACGATGACAACGCCGCATAGGCTGGCGTTATAAATGGCCCAGCGCCGCTGCCAAAATCGTCTGCTGATTCGCTTCCGTGCGATCAAACGTCGCAGCAATTTTTCCAGCGTGCATCACGGCAATTCGGTCGCTCATCCCCAGAATTTCGGGAAGCTCTGACGAAATCATCAAAATCGCCAAGCCCTGTTCTGCCAGATCGCACATCAGCGAATGAATCTCCGACTTCGCGCCGACATCAATTCCTTGCGTCGGTTCATCCAGGATCAAGACTGACGGTTTAGTGGCCAGCCATCGGCCCAAGGCAACTTTTTGCTGGTTGCCGCCTGACAAAGTTCCCGCAGCGGCAAACAATGCAGGCGTTTTGACTCCCAGTCGCGTCGAATACTCTGCTGCAATCTCACGTTCGGCAGCAAAATTCAGAAACCCGAATTTCGCCAGATGTCGCAACGAAGCCAGAGAAGTGTTGGCGCTGATCGGCATTTCCAAAATGACTCCGTGACGCCTGCGGTCTTCCGGCACATAAGCGATGCCGAGTTCGGCAGCCTGTGCGGGTGATCCGATTTTCAATACCTGATTGTGCAAGCGAATCTCGCCATCGTCAGCCGGAGTCAACCC
>CAZXHW010000727.1:0-4412 GCA_964639915.1 uncultured Heliomicrobium sp. | reverse complement strand
CGGAATTTGTCCGGAAACCAGAACTCAGCCTCGATTTTGCCGCCGAGCGTTTTGTCGTTTTCGACAACCTTGGTGGGAGATTGCACGCTGAAGTATTTAATGAATCGTTCGGTTTTGACTTTGAAAGCAATCGTTTGCACGCCACCGCCGGGCGCTTCAAAGCCTGCGGCTTCGCGTGACTGGCGAACCAATTCTTTTGCGCGTGCAACATTGCTGGCCTTATTCGGCGCAGACGCTGTCAGAGCAGCGGCAGTGCCACAAGCCATCACAAACCCAACAGCCCAAAACTGCAACCACTTCTTGTTTAGCCTTGCTACGAACATACGCTCTCAACTAAACCTGTTTGGGACAGGCGATCACCACAAGTTTTGTCGCGGGATCAAGCGACTTCAACTCTACTTCGGCAAGCGCAATGACCTGGTCCAATTCCGCAAGCCCGGAAAAGTTAGCAATCCGCGCTCCGTACAAAATAAAAATGTCCGGAATCGTGCGGCCAGCATCGCCATAATCGGTCAAAGCGTCAACCGCGCGGGTAAGTTCAGCTTCGATTTCGGCAAGCGCCGTCGTGCAGACCCGCCCTGTACCTCGTTGCAATCGAACCACGCCGGTTCGATCAAGCACACGTAACAATTGCTGCCGTGAATGGAACAAACCGAAAAAGGACTTTGTTCGCTGCTCCCCAGAGAAAACCAGATGCCCGGAAGTTTCCGCAACCAGCGTCACTTCGTCAACTGGCAACCGCATGGAACGCGCGGCGGCTTGCTGGCACTGCTCAATACTGGAAGCTGCCGCTTCACCATCTCGCCGTCGAAGCTCTGTTGTTCCCATTGCCGTTGCGCGAACCAGATTCCGGCGTTTGTCCACTTCAACCTGGACTTCAATGCTGTCGGCAACGGCTCCGGCGGCAATGGCAGCTTCAGCGGCCTCTCGGCGAATTTTCAAAATGTCTTCGGGCGAAGGGTCAACGATATTGCGTTCTACGGTATCACGCACCATCGCCATTGCCACACCGATTGGAGAGATAACTTCGGCGTTGCGCGCAATGCGATGTTCCAACCCCATCAGCTTGGCCGTGAACGGAACTAACGAAGCTGCACCTCCTCCGCCGCCAACCAACACGACCTGATCACGCGACAGTTGGTATTCGGTGATCAACTCTTCAATCGTCGCAGCAATCTTGCGGCCAGCAAGATTCAGCACGGCTTCGGCGCCCTGTTTTGCCGCATATTCGCCGCAGTCAGCCGTCAACTTCTCAAATGCAATTCTAGCTGATTCAGCATTGCCGTAAGCGAAATGTTCAGGTCCAACATAGCCAAGCAGGTTCGCGGCACAAGTAGTCGTTAGCGCGTACCGTTTACTGCTCACCGTACGAATCACGACGTGATCTGCCGCATCGCCAGGCGTTGGCTGAATGAATTCAATCGTACCGCTGGCCAGTTCTTCCGGCTCGGCAAAACACACATAGCCAAGACCGGCAATGTGTGCGCTGCGTGGGCCAACGCCCGGTATGCCAAAGACAGGATCAATTCCCGTCGCACGAATCATACTGCCACCGCCAAGGCCCAATGTCCTTACATCCAAGGTATTCAAATACATCCGATGCCCGTTCAGCCTTGCTGGTCGAGTCGCTGGCGAACCGTCTCGAATCACGGAAATATCCGCGCTGGTTCCGCCGACTTCGATGAAGATGCCATCAGAAACTCGTTCGTGCATTAGCGCTCCGGCGATCCCAGCCGCTGGCCCCGAAAGCATCGTCAAAATCGGTCGGCGATGAACTTCGGCAACGCTCATCACGCCGCCATCCGAACGCATAATCATCAACGGAGCTTCAATGCCTGTGTCTTTCACACAACGTTCCGTCATTTCGGCAGTTTCGATCATCTTCGGCAAAATCGCCGCATTGATGACGGCGGTGCGCGTGCGAACTCGCAGACCGTACAGCGAACTGACTTCGTGGCCTGTAGTGGCGAACAAACCTTGGGCTCTGGCTTGTTCGGCAACCAAAGCTTCGCGTTCGGTTTCATCAACCCCGAAAGCTTCGCTGGCGACAACAACCTGCACACCTTTGCTTGAAAGATCGCGGATCGCCTGATCGGTTGCAGCCACAAAACTGTCGCTCTTTGAACTAACGAAGCTTTGCCGAACTTTCAAATCCTTGCTCGCCGTCAAAGAAATTGGCGGGATCATTGTCGCGCGTTTGACAAACCAACCTTCAGGATTCAAGACGGAACTATTACTAATGCCAATCACGCCAACTTCGGCGACATCACCTTCCAGCAGCGCATTCGTCGCCTGTGTCGTGCTGTGCGCAATGAACGCTACATCTTCCGGCTTTAAACTGAACTCCGCCATCGCACGTTCCAGCGCCGTGACGATTCCCAAGGCGACACCTTCTTTGGCTGAATGGCTGGTGGGAAACTTCAACTGCCCAACCAGTTCGTGACTTTGTGAGTCAATCACGACCACGTCGGTGAACGTTCCGCCCACGTCTATGCCGATGCGAACTTTCATCATCTCAGGTACAACCAGCTTCCGACGATCAACCCAACCAGACAGACTGCAACTTTGAAAAGAATTGTTTGCCGAGTGATTTCTTCGACGCGCATACCGACGTAGTTGGCTACCCAGACGTTGTGCGTGTTGGTTGGATCGCAGGCGCTTTGCACTTGAACGACACTCATCACCGCCGCCAGCAAAGCCAATGGCGGCAATAAGTTCAAGTCCTTAATCAACAGATAAACCCCGATGCCGATGCCGTAAGGATTCAGCGGTCCACGGTAAAGCGCCAGCGGTGACAGCAAGCCAAAAAACGCGACATACACCAGTGGCGATTGCAGGTTGATCGCGCCTACCAACGGCGTCAGCGAAGCTTTGACTGCCGGAAGTGTCGTCGCATTCAACAGCATCCCGATTCCAATCATCAGAATCACCGCCGGAGCCACGTCTTCAAATCCCTTGACTGAAGCGCTGGCCAACTGGCGAACCAGTTCTTTTGGCCGAGTCACCAGCACGCCCAGCACAGCGCCGATCAAAAACGCGGCGACAACTGGAATTTTCAACCAACCGTGCAGCACCAGCGGAACAATCGGAACCAGCAAAGCAAACAGCGACACCTCGCGCTTTTCAGACTTTTGGTCATCTTCAACTGCGACTGCCCAAGCGCCGTAACTGTTCATTCGCCGCGAAGCAATAACCAAAAACACGACAATTGCCGCAGCATCAATCCCCGCCAGAATTACGGCGAAGCGTTTGACGGATTGCGGATCAATTACCAGCGTCACTTGATAAAAGCCCAACAGCGCAAAGTTGAAAATCAGCCCAAGCGCGAACGCCAGAATAAACAAAATGCCGGTCAGTTTTCGCGGAACGCCGATGCTCATCATGATCGGTAACGCCAGTCCGCCAACCATAATCACTGCCCCCAAGCCGGTCAGCGTCGTAAACAACCAGGCAATGGCAACCATCAACGTGACAGCGACCACCAGCGGACGGTCGCCGCCGAATTCCGCCGCACGCTTGATCATGCTTTCGGCAATGCCGGTTTGCATCACCACACGGCCAAGCATGGCTCCGGCAAAAACCATCAGATACTGGCTGGCCAATCTCGCCGAGCCATTGGTTATAACGTTTTCCAGAATTTCTTTGATTGGCGTTCTGGCGACGGCAGCAATGCAAATTGCCATTGCCGGAACCGCCAAAATGGCAGGCATTCGCCTTGAAATCATCAAAGCGGCAAAGATGACGAAAACCAGAATGATGAGGGAGGCAGTCATCAGTTTGCGGAATATTCCAGTTTGAATTCAATCACGCATTCAAACGCGCGCGCCCAAGGCAAGTAGATGTTCAATCCATTCAAGCCATTGACCGTAATTGTTTTTTCAACGCCTTTGTAAATGGCCAACCTGTGGGTGTGGCCTTTGAAGTGGTCCGCAAAGAATCGTTCGGTCTGAGCTTTCAGCTTCTCGCTGACTTCGCGGTTGACCTGAGCGTACCGCTCCGGCGTGAATTCATAGGTGACTTCTTGATTGTTCGCCTCGCCGCGCAGACGGGCGTTCAACTCCAACCGGACGATGTCGTGATACAGGTAATCGCCTGCGAAACGATTGAGCAGAAATTCCAAGTGTGCAGCTTCCGTGCGCGCGGCGCGGTCGGCACGGTCATTCAGCTTCGAGCGGAAAAAGACGCGCATATTCGCGTGCGGAATCGTTGTTCCTAGTGTGTTCCCTGCTGTATTCCAGGCGGCGTAACCTGCAAACCGGTCAAACAGATTTTCGCGCTTCAACGCGGCAATGATGCGTTCATCGGCTCCGCTGTAATGAGGCTTGGGAAATAGCACGTCTGCCAATGCGATGTGGCGATTCTCTTTCAATTCTTTCAGCAGCTTTTTCAAAAACAGATCGAACTCTTCGTCG
>CAZXHW010000726.1:0-4420 GCA_964639915.1 uncultured Heliomicrobium sp. | reverse complement strand
CGGTGAAATTGTGGGATGCGTCAAGTGGCAAGCTCCTTCGTACGCTCGAAGGGCACACAGACAGTGTAGATGCTATTGCATTCTCCGCAAATGGGCGATTTCTAGCGTCCAAGAGCCGCGATCGGACTCTGCGCCTATGGGATTGTGAGACTTGGGAGACGGTTGCTGTAATCACATTACAGACTCAATCTGACAGATGGCTCCCTGGACTGGCGTTTCATGCCAGCTTACCGCTACTAGCAGCAGTTGATTCAAAGCAAGAAGCCTTGGAGTACGAGCGGTGCAGACTGACCCACGTTTGGGAGTTAGACTTCGACGTTCTGCTAGGCAATTCAGCAAAAACCAAACTCACGAGGAAGGCGGTGCATCACACTACTGCCAAGATCGTCTTGGTGGGGGATTCTGGTGTGGGCAAGACTGGACTAGGCTGGCGGTTGGCGCACGGCGAATTCAAAGAACATGCCTCCACGCACGGCCAGCAATTCTGGGTGGTCAATGAACTCGGGACGCGCCGCCAGGATGGCACTGAATGTGAAGCCATTCTTTGGGATTTGGCGGGACAAGCAGATTACCGATTGACACACGCATTGTTCTTGGACGATTCCGACCTTGCCCTAATTCTTTTTGATCCGACAGACAGCCGTGACCCTATGCACGGCGTGGAGTTTTGGTTAAAGCAACTCAAGGCAGGCAACAAACCTACTGCTTGCCAGACAATCTTGATTGGCGCGCGTTCTGATCGTGGCGAGGCGCGATTAACGCAAAGCGAACTCGACGAATTCTGTCGTCAGCGCGGCATCCTCGGCGGTTATCTGCCGACCAGCGCCAAAGATGACATCGGGCTGGACGAATTGTTGCGGAGGATGAAAGCGCAGATTCCGTGGGGGCAAAAGCCAGCGACGGTCACCACCATAACCTTCAAACGCATCAAGGATTACGTCCTGAAGTTGAAAGAGAATCGCCGCCGCCGCAAGGTGATCGTCAGCCCGCAGGATTTGCGCAAACAATTGCAGAAGACCGACAAGGCATGGCAATTCACCGATGCCGAGATGATGACCGCCGTTGGGCATCTGGCCAATTACGGTTACGCGCGCGTGCTGCGCACGTCGAAGGGCGAAGAGCGCATCCTGCTCTTGCCTGAACTGCTGAACAATCTGGCGGCATCATTCGTGTTGGAAGCGCGGCGCAATCAGAAAGGCTTGGGTTCGCTGGAAGAGAAACTTTTGCTTGAGGGCAAATACCACTTCCGCGAACTGGAGAAGCTTTCACAGGAAGAGCGCGACGTTTTGCTGGATTCGGCAGCGCTGCTGTTTCTGGAGCACAACATCTGTTTCCGCGAAACCGACCCGCTCAGCAACCAGTCGTACTTGGTCTTTCCGGAACTGATCAATCTGAAAAAGCCCTTGCTGGCAGACGAGCAGGAGACCGAAGACGGCGCGGGATATACGATTAGCGGTGCGGTCGAAAACGTTTATGCCTCGCTGGTGGTGTTGCTGGGTTACACGCAAACCTTCACGCGGACGAATCAATGGCAGAGCCAGGCGCGGTACGAAGTGGGCAAAGGCTTGATCAGCGGTTTTCGTCAGGACAGCAGCGACCGCGACGGCGAACTGAATTTGGTGTTGTATTTCGGCACGAACGTAGGCAAACCTGTTCGGTCACTGTTTCAGGGATTATTTGAAAGCTTCCTAGCACGCCGAAACCTGAGCGTATTTCGTTACGAACCGGTCGTCTGCGCCAACAGCCATCCGATCAATCGCTCGGTGGTGCGCGAACAAACTGGTAAGCGCAATAAGTTTGCCTTTTGCCCGGAGTGTGGCGACAAGGTCGCGCTCCCGAAAGCCGACGAGCCGATCCAACTGACTCAAACGGAACGTCGCAAAGTTGACGAACAGCAATGGTTTGCCGCCCAACGGTCACGGTTTGAACAGGCGGTCTTCCAGGTGATGTCTTATGTGTCTGACCAAAAGTTGGCGCGGCCGGAATGCTTCATTAGCTATGCCTGGGGCGACCGCGAGCAGGAGCGATGGGTAGAGCGCAACCTAGCCACCGACCTGCAAAAGGCCGGAATTGGCGTGGTGCTGGATCGGTGGGAGAACTCACGCGTCGGTTCCAGCGTTCCGCGCTTCATCGAACGGATTGAGAAGTGCGATTTGATTTTGATGGTTGGAACCCCGCTCTATCGAAGGAAATACGAAAACAAAGAAACCAGCACGGGTTATGTCGTCGCCGCCGAAGTGGACTTGATCGCAAACCGGCTGCTGGCTACGGAGTCGAAGAAAGAGACGGTGCTGCCTTTGTTGCTGGCTGGCGAAAAAGAAACTTCGCTGCCGCCGTTGCTGCACGGCCGAGTCTATGCCGACTTCCGAAACGAGCGGGGTTATTTCGTGACGGCTTTTGATCTGATCCTGGACCTTTACGGAATCAACCATAACCATCAGGCGGTAGCCGACCTACGCGAATCGCTCCGTGAACGAGAGTTGCGGTAGCTGCCCGGTTTGCACCTTCGCCTGTAAACGATTTGGCACGTAAGAGGCTGTTGCTGCAAACTGGCAAGCAGGAAAAAACAGTTATGGCACTTGCACAACGAAAAACTGAAATCGAAACGCCACCGCTTTACACCGAATCAGAATATCTGGCGCTGGAACGTGAAGCCGACGAACGCCACGAATATCTGGACGGTGTGATTTATTCGATGGCGGGCGAAAGCCCGAAACATGGCGATGTGAGCGTGAACCTTGTTCGTCTGATTAGTACCGCCTTGTTAGGTAAACTCTGTAACACCTACACCAAAGACTCCAAAGTTCGCAGCGGCCCTTTGCCAAAATGGCGTTCCGGCACGAAAGGTCTTTACTCTTATCCGGACCTTGTCGTTGTTTGCGGCGAGCGGAAGTATCTGGACGAATTTCAGGACGTGCTGGTCAATCCAACCGTCATCATCGAAGTTTTGTCCGACCGGACAGAGCGGTTTGATCGGAAGCAAAAGTTTTTGCGCTACCAACAGTATCTGACTTCGCTGGTGGATTACGTGTTGGTTTCTCAAAACGAGCCGACGCTTGAGCTTTATCATCGCCCTTCACCGAAATCGCCGCAATGGGAATTCACCATCGTCAACGGGTTGAAAAGCCGACTGTTCATTCCTTTGCTGAAATGCTGGCTGCGTTTGGCGGATGTATATTACCGCGTGACGTTTCCGCCTTCTGATTTCGATGAAGGCGACGCCAAACAAACCAAACCGCGTTCGACGAAAAGCCGCAAGTCCACAAAACCAACTGCGAAAAAGAAGTCCGTCGCTATTGCCAAAAAGAAAAAGTAACGGCGAGGCTTCACCAATCATCACCCAATGAAACTCAAAAAATTTTCCAGACGCGATTGCTTGAAACTGATCGGAGCGGGCGCTGCGACTTTCGCCGCCGATTTCCCTGCTGAAGCGCAAACGCCTGCCAACCCAAACCTGCTGTGGTATCGGCAAGCGGCCAGCAACTGGAACGAAGCTTTGCCCGTCGGCAACGGGCGATTGGGCGGAATGGTGTTCGGCGGCATGCACGAAGAGCGCATTCAGCTCAACGAAGATTCCATTTGGGCAGGCAAAAGTATGAATCGCATCAATCCGGAAGCTGCGAAGGCTGTTCCGGAAGTCCGGCGCTTATTGCTGGCCGGAAAAATTCGCGAAGCCGAAGTGCTGGCTGACAAAACAATCATCGCCAAACCTCGCCGAATGCCGCCCTATCAGCCGCTCGGCGATTTGTGGTTGCGCTTTTCGGGGATTGAAGCCGAAAGCGATTACCGCCGTGAACTTGATCTGGATTCTGGCGTCGCTCGCGTCAGTTTCACTGCTGGCGGAGCAAAATTCACCCGCGAGATGTTCGCTTCGGCGGCGGATCAGGTGATGGTCATTCGGCTGACTTGCGACAAACCCGGCAGGATTTCGTTTGCCGCTTCGCTGACGCGCGAAGCCGATGCGCAGGTTCGTGCTATCAACAATCGCATCATTCTGGAAGGCGAAGCCATCGCGCGAGACAAAAATCATTCCGACGAACCAAAAGTCGGGACGAAATTTACCGGCGTACTACAGGTCACCACTGAAGGCGGGCGCATTCAGGTTGCGGGCAACGAAATCACCGTGGAAGCCGCCAACTCGGCGACATTGTGCTTGGCCGCCGCGACCGATTACAGGAACAAAACTCTTTTGGCTAAATGCGAAGCCGATCTGCTCGCAGCCCAAAAACCATACGCGCGATTGCTGGCCAGTCATGTGGCAGATCATCAACGCTTGTTTCGTCGCGTTCAATTTGACTTAAAAACATCTGCGCCGGATTTGCCGACTAACGAACGGTTGAAACGCGTGCAGGCTGGCGAAACCGATTTGGCACTGGAAACACTGTATTTTCAATTTGGCCGCTACTTGCTGATGGCCAGC
>CAZXHW010000725.1:0-4427 GCA_964639915.1 uncultured Heliomicrobium sp. | reverse complement strand
CCCCCCCCCCCCCCCCCCCCCCCCCCCCCCCCCCCCCCCCCCCCCCCCCCGCCCGCCCCCCCCCCCCCCCCCCCCCCGGGCCGCCCCCTGTTGTTTTAGAAATCTTTGTAATACCAGAAATCTTATCTTCCTTATGACCCGGCAAATTTGCGGGGTGGGTACCGACCTTGCAAATTTGCGAGGTGGGGGGACCTTGCAAATTTGCGGGGTGGGTCTGGTGCGTTGCTGGGCGCTGAGTAAAGTCAAGCGCCACAGCAACATCTACTCGCTCAATCCCGCCCGCAGAAAACTCTTCCCAGACCGTTTCTTCCGTCACGCCTTGCGGAACGACACTAATTTGCTCGACTCGTTCTACGATCAGTTCAAGGTAGACGTACGTGCCATTGGCATGGGCGCGCAGTCGGATATGAAGAAGTCCTTTGTTGCGCAGAAAAGTGATTGCTCGTTGCACCTGGTCATAAGAGAATCCAAACCGATCCGCCAGCTTCTGATAATCCACGCGCAACAATTGTTCTTTGAATTTCTTGCGCCAGGGCAGGGGCAAGCCAGTTTCATGATCCGTTCCCTGGATTGGACGGTACCAATAGACGATCTCAGCTAACAACATAATGGCGAGCAGGTCAGGTTTGCCGGTGGGTTTCCGCAAATAGTGAAACCAGGAACGCGCCACCAAGTTTCCAGTGAGATGCAACTTCCCAATCGCCTGCACCAGAGGGTTGTCATCCAAGTCGTAACCACCATAGGAATTCATACAATCTCCAAGATCACCAAAAAGAGAGGACAGACAGGCAAGTTGAATGCAGAAGATCAGATAGGCTGAGCAAGTGGTAGGTGAAACCTTTTGACGAAAGCAAAGGTTTCTCATACACTACCAACAGATCATTCTACCAACAGCTTACCAGGCTGTTGTATTGGGCTAAAGTTACAAGATTGATCTACCCTGTCAGGTTGGCGTTAACAACCGAACAGGAAACAAAAACCACTGAGGGGCGTATTGAGGAAAAACCAATGCGCCTCTCAGTGTTTCCGGTCACACTCATATCTCTCCTAAATCACCAGACATTTCCACAAAAGAACTGCCCCACGCGCGAAAAAGGATACTTGGATGCAACCAGGTTCATTCCACGAACGAATCCATCTTGTATAAAGAACAAAAGCCCTGAGATCAAGCGGCGGCACTAAACACGCCTGTTGATGAGACAGGCGGACCCTTTAGCAAAGGAGTCATTAAATCACCGCTTGATCTCAAGGCTTTCCTTGAGAAAAAAAAGAAAATCCAAGTGCTTCGTTTAGTGTCTTGCTAACAGCCAATGGCAATTTCTGGGATCATCACTCCCATACTGCATTCGCTATCAGCCTGTGAATTCTCTTACTCAGGTCACCATCCCAAGCATGAGAACGTGGGACTCTAAACACTAAAGCAGAAAAACGCAAGAGGGAAAGTAAACGTTCAGTCATTTTTTTAACAAGTGAAAAACCTCGCCCATCCCTTCCCATCTTAACGCACCTCGGCACGCTCATTGCAATTACCCGCCGCCGTAATCGGGCGTGCCTGATCTCACCGATCCTTACGCCTATCCGACTAACTCATAGCAAAGGAAGAAACGAAAATGAAAGCTCGTCTCCTCATGGCCTTCGTGTGCCTACTCACGCTTACTGCCACACTGGCCCTCGCCAACACCACACAAAACAAAGTCAATCTCCTGCTGAAAGGATGGGTAACACGAGGCGGGGAAACGCTCGCCTCCAACCAAGTGGAAGGGAAGCCAGGTGAAACGATCACTTGGAGCCTCACTGCCGTCAACGATACCGATAGCCCAGTCAAGAACTTTGTCGCCACTCTGCCAGTGGATAAGAAGACGGAATATGTTGTTGGGTCAGCGTCAACGCAGGCCGACTTGGAATTCTCGCTGGACGGCGGGATGACCTGGGCCGCGCGTCCGATGATCCGCCAACGCGGACCAGACGGTCAGGATCACTTGGTGGAAGCCCCCGTGAGTCTTTATACAAATCTCCGCTTTACTTATTCCACCCTCCCCACCGGCCAAACGACGGCCAATTACCAAGTTCGCATCAAGTAGCAAAGAGGCGGGTCACGGAACGCAAATGTCCAACCCGCCTTTAGCTTCCTCAACAACCATCTTCATAAGGAGTTTGCAGTATGAATCAACTTTCTCGCCTGATGTGCGGGTTACTGCTGAGTGCAGTGTTCCTCACCTCACTCGCACTGGGACAGGCCACCCCAGGCGGTACGCAAATCAAGAACACGGCCAGTGCCACATACGGCGACGGAACCGGCACGAGCTATAGCACCGTATCGAATGAAGTCGTGATCGCGGTGGCGAATGTCGCCGGGCTGGTCATCACCCCAGACAGTTCGGTCTTGCCGAACATGGTTCCGGGAAAAGTGACTGTACAAGCCTTCGCCGTCAGCAATACCGGCAACTTTACCCAGCCCGTCGCCTTTGGAGCGAGCGGAAGCAGCGCCGCAGTTGTCGGCCCGGTCACGATTACCAAACTGGTGATTGATACGAATGGCAACGGAATCATTGATCCCACTGACACCGACATTCTGACGAATGCGGCAGCCGTCAACTCCGCGCCGTTGGTACAGAATGGCAGTTTGAAAGTGCTGGCAGAGATTACCGTCAATCCGACAGCGGCAGATAATTCTGCGATCACGGTCAGGTTAGGCGACAGCGCGACGGACAGCGTAGCAACGAACAACAGCGCCAACGAAGTCAAGACCACTGACGCATCGGCAGTCAATGGCATTTTGGAAGCCACGGGTAGTTACACCACCACGGTGGATAAAGATGCAGAGATTGCGATTACCTTGACGGCTCCGGCGGGACCCGTGACGCCCGGTAGCGACATCAGCTATAGCCTACAGGCGTGCAATGGCGGCGAGCGGGCGGCGTATGCGATCACGCTACCGGGCGCGCCGGGCGGTAGCAATAGCGCCGTATTCTTGATCGCGCCGATTCCGACGAACACCAGTCTCAAAGCAGGCCAATCCTTCCCCTCCAACACGCTCTATAGCACGTCCCCCTTGACCACCGCGCCGACGGCAGCGACCTGGACAAGCACAGTCCCGTCGCCGATTTCATCGGTCACGCGCATAGCGTTTCCAGCAGGCAACAGTCTAGCGGCAGGCGCATGCACCGCGAGCTTTCCCTTGGTGGTGACGATCAATCCGGGTCTCAATCCGGCGACCGTACCGAACATCAATGAGATTGTGGATGTCTTTGCCACGAATACCTTGAACAATCCAATTACGGATCAGAGCGGCGACACCGTGCCGAATAAAGGGGACGGTAACGCCAACTTTGATGAAGGACCTGCGATTGGTTCTTCGGATGGGAACGGCGTACAACAGCAAACCGCTGTTGCTGGCTCTCCAAATATGTACATGGGGCCAGCCTCCAATGCGGCTTCGACGCAGGCGGAGTCCTACACCTCAAACTGTGAACACTATGACGGTACGTTGTGGCCGACACCGGCATTCAACACGATCACCGGAAATTACGTGTTCGTCTCGCCCAAGCGCATCACGAACTACGGCAGTCTGCCGCTGAGTTTTGGGTTGATCCAGGGACATAAGGAACTTGACACCGGCTATTCCACCTACACGCCCTATACCGGAACGACAGCAGGCGTATTGTTTGATAATGCGCCGGACATTACGGCAGAAGTTTCTTTCGATGGCGGCGCGACCTGGAAACTGCTGAAGTCCTTCGCCGGACTCAATTCTGCCACCAGTATTCTCACCTCTCAAATCCACAGCGTTGACCCGCTCAACGTACCGATGAACGGGATTACATTGAATCCAGGACAAGCCGTAGATTTTCTGCTGCGCTACACGGTTCCGGCGGCGCGGTTCGGCACGGGTCATAATACGCTCAGCCTGAACATCTACGCGGGCTGGTATTTTGCTGGCACAAACACGCCGATCTTTCCGAGCTACACACGAACCACTACCGCCCGCGTCTTCAATGGCATCGGCGTCAATGGCACTTGTCCAAAGAACGAAACCTTTGAATCCACTGGCGACACACTCGTCGGCGACAGCCTCAAAGTCGTGAAGGCCGCTACGGTGACGAACACCACTGGAGTGGGGGCCGCAACAGATGCCGTTCCTGGAGCGGAAATCGAGTATGTCTTAACCATTTCGGGACAAGGCAGCAATGGCACCAGTGGCACGTTCCCCTGGGATGCCAAACGCTACTCACTCACATCTACCGGCATTGCTATCACCGAAGATGGCACTGCCGCGCCCAGCAATTGGGGCAACCTGACAAATCAAGTGGTCGGCAGCGCGACGTGCAGCGTGCCTTTCACGGTGACGGGCGACAGCGCAGGTAGCACCAATCTCACCTTCAACTTAACCAGCGGGCGCACGTCGAACGTGTACTTTCGTCCGTCGA
>CAZXHW010000724.1:0-4431 GCA_964639915.1 uncultured Heliomicrobium sp. | reverse complement strand
CATACCCACGCCGCCAAAGCTGCCGCCGAAGCCGCCTTCTTTGATCGTGTAATCCGAAGGAACCTGGAACAACGAAGTATCCGGATCTCCGCGATGAATGTTGGTCAGGCGATAGGTCGTTTCGCCGGAAGTTGGGTCAACACGCTTGCTCATAATCGTGGTCTGAAGTTCGGGCGAATACCAGCTTTCAGCAACGATTTCGATTGGGCGTTCATTGCCGATGGCTCCGACGGGAATCGTTGTGACAGTGCGTTTGCCTTCGACTTCGACACCTTCCATCGTTTGTTTGCCCAAGGATTCAGTGTTTGTGTTGAAGGAAGATGCACGCTGCATCGCGGGGACTGCCCGGCCAGCAACTGCAATGTTCTGACTGGAAACCGCCGCAGTATTGTCTTCACCTGCCAGCGTGAAGTTAAAGGTCAAAATGCCTTGAACTTTCACGGGTTGGCCACTCAACTCAGTCGGTTTGAATTCCCATTGTCTGGCAGCGTCCAAGGCCGCGTCACGAAGCAGTGGGTGGCCGCTGATTGCTGATGCATCAACGACTTTTCCGTCTTCGGCAATCGTGATTTGAACCTGCACGGGGCCGGAAGCCTTGGCCGCTTTGGCAACTGGCGAATAAGCGGGATTTACTTTCTTGAGTGCGCTGCCTTGCAATACTCCGGGGGACACGTTGATTCTTTTAGGGGCTTCAACCGGGACGCCTTCGGCTCTAATCAGTGGTGCTGTTGTGCGAATGCCGCCCATTTTGCGCGCAATGCGGTTTTGCGGTTCCAGCATAAACATTGATCCGGCAACAGGGTCATTGATCGTTACGGTTTTCGCTGGCTCGCCGCCGGAGAAAGAACCGATGACATTGATCGTTGTCTCGCGGCGAGTGCGACCTTCACCGTCACGCGCGATCGAACCGGAGTTTTTGTGAACAATACGATTGCCGTCAGCCAGCGTCTTGACGCTTTCGTTTTCGATATCGGCCGAGAACGGAGCGCCTTTGACAAGCTTGCTGTCAAAACTCATTTCCGAAGAAACGAAGTTATAGGTGAAATCCTGAGCATTTCCGCCCCGCACAAAGCTAAAACTCTGGCCTTCCACATTATGAACAACGCCATCCTGACTTTGGAAAGTGGTTACTCCCCCTTGAGCCGGGGCGAGGACAATATCGAATTTTCCTTCGACATTTTGTCCGGTTACGACTTTAACGTCTTTGCCATCTTGGGTTGTGACGACGCGGGCATGTCCAGTTTGTGTGCCATCCTGGTTGGACGTAAATCTGACCTGGACTTTTTTTCCATCAGGAGTGACGAACGTTCCGTTTTCCCCTTCAATGTTAATATCTTGCGTCTGGCCATCCGACGTTCGAATAGTCACTTTGCGTTGAACCTGAGATTCCGTTTTGGATTTTTCCTGCACTTTGTCCTGCGCCAGCACGCAGACCGAATTTCCGGCCAGGGCTAACGCGCAGGTAAAGCTAACAAATGCTTGTTTGCGAAGTTTCATGATGCTCTCCTTGGGGTTGTCTGAATGATTCAAGTCAGTGCCGCGACCGGCAGTGCTTACGGCTTGCTACCGCGCGCGGTACTGACTCGAGCTTGCTTGAAAACTGTTCTAGCGAATAAATCGAATTGCCCGCGCTGATCCGTCTTCCGCCAGCAGCAAATCGGCTTTGACGGGTTCATTGGCGCGCTCGATGTTGATTGGCAAACCGAACGACGCCAGCGCAGTGCGTGGGACCTGCACACGAATTACCTGACCGCTTTCCATCGGTTGCGCGTCCGAATCGTGGGTAAGCGGTAAAAAATCAGTTGCCACTTCTTCTCTGTAAAGCGGAGTGATTTCTCCCATACTGGCTTGCACAAACGATCCGTCATCAACTGGTTTCTTGGGAACGCTGCTTTTCACGCGATTGACTGTTGGTTTTTCGCTCCGCTGGGGTGGCGCGATGGCTTGTGAAATCGAATAGCCCTTTACTGCAGGCGTCGCGACCGCGACAAACTCGTTAGGCGCTGATTTAGCGCTCATCCACGTTGAGGCTGAATAACCAATGGTTCCGATCAGCACGGCCGCCGTTGCTGCGTAAGCCCAGGTAGGGAAGAGGCTTAACCAAGAGGTCTTGGTTGGGTGACCCACAAAATTCGATTGGCCAGAGGACGCTGTTGCTTCTTGTTGCCTGCGAAAAGCGGCAAGCAAAATCGCTTCTGTTTGACGGGAAGCTTCGTCAGATTCACTGGTTGAAGCCAATATTTTCAGGCCGCCCACCAGTGCGCGCATATTGGCCAACCGTGTTGCGCAGGTCTGGCAAATTGCCGCATGCGCCAAGCCTGTTTCACGCACAGGGTCGTCAATGAATGTGGTCAGTTTGGCAGAAGCCAATTCGCTGACAATTTGATCAAATTCCTGACAGGTCATAATTGCCTCAAACAAAACTTTCAGAAAAAACAGCCGCTGTGTGTTTAGCGCTGTCCAAATCCGCAACTGGTTCGGCGCTCAATGTTTGCAAGCGCTCAACCAAGATCGTTCGCGCGCGGTGCAGCCTTGAGCGAACTGTTCCAATGGCGCAACCCAAAATTTCCGCCGCTTCCTGATAGCTCATCTCGTGCAGATCGCAAAGCACAACAACTTCGCGGTAATGTGCTGGGAGGTTTAGTACTGCCTGGCGGACTGAATCAATCGTTTCGCGCCGAGCCAGATCGCCAATCAAGTCGCTGGTCGCAACCAGATTTTCAGCCAGTGAAGAATCACTTTCACCATCTTCGCTGTTGAGGGAAAGAAACGGTCGGTCACGCTCAAAGCGCTTAAGCGCTTGATTGCGGGCAATGCCGAACAGATAGGATTGAAAAGAGCCTCGCGCTGAATCGAATTTTCCGTTGTCCCGCATCAGGTGCAAAAAAACTTCCTGCGTAATGTCCTCTGCAACGGATTCCGAACCACTCATTCTTAATGCAAAGCGATAAATGCCGCCTTGTCTGCGGCGATAAAGGGTGACGAAGGCGATTTCATCGCCCGTTCGCGTCAATCTAAGCAATTCTTCGTCGCTGAAGTTTGCGTGCATTACTATCTTTCGTCGCTTTTTTTATTGGTTCGAACTTGGTGTCGCCAGTAATTCCGATTTGAGCGGATAAAAGTTCCACAAAGCTTCTAAAAAAGAAACCAGCGCGAGGAATCATTGCTTATTTGACTCCTGGCGCTGGTTTTTTCTGTCGTGGTCAAAACCTCAGCAGGTTCAGTATTTAAAGACTATTTCTCGTTGAGCGCTTTGAAAGAAACCAGTTTCTTTTGGTCTTCATCCCAGAGCCTAAGAGAGGCGGAACTCAAGCTTTCCCAAAACGTCAGTGTCGGAGCTTGTTGAAACATAGGAACTTCGTTGTGACATTGTTCCAGCTTGTAGTTCGGAATTTTAGGGCTTAGATGGTGAATGTGGTGAAAGCCAATGTTTCCGGAAAACCACTGAACGATCCGGGGCAATTTGTAGTAAGAACTGCCCATGACGGCAGCCGTCACATAATCCCATTCATCCTTGTCGCGCCAATAAGTATCTTCGTACTGATGTTGAATGTAGAACAGCCAGATACCGGTTGCGCCGGAAATGATTGTCATCGGAAGCCAGATCATAAAAAACGACTTCACGCCGATTGTCAGGCACAAGGTTCCATACATTGCGAGCAGCACAAGATTCGTTAAATAAACATTCCGGGCTTCGCGTTTTCCTGAATACCAGCGCACAAATCTGTGTTGCAGTACGAAAGTATAGAAGGGGCCTAGCACCAAAAGCGTCAGCGGATGACGGTAAAGCTTGTACGCAAGTTTTTTTCCTGAAGAAAGCGCCTGATACTCTTTGACAGTTAGCGTGTTGATGTCGCCGGTTCCGCGGCGGCTCAGGTCGCCAGACGTTGCGTGATGGATGGCATGCTCGTGGCGCCACTGGTAATAAGGAACCATCGTCAGAAAGCCGCAGAAAGTGCCCACCCAATCATTGGCGGTTTTCGATTTGAAGAAAGAGCCGTGGCCACAATCGTGCTGCAAAATAAAAATACGCATCGTCAGCCAGGCGGTAGGCCAGGTAAGCAGCAGCGTCACCGCATAAGGCCCGGATAAGCTGCGAATCATCAAATACCACAAAGCCAGGTAAGGGACGACCGAATTGACGATTTGCCAAATGCTGCGCCAATTTTCCGGCGTTTGATACTTCCTGATGGCGTCCTGCCAGCGCGGCGCATTAGTCATTGGCTTAATCACGTTTGAATCAAAATGCATTTTATTTTCTCCAGGAATTTGTGAGGCTTATGAATTACTAAACGATCAACAAATCTAAAAGCAATGCGATGGTAAGAGGCAATGACTTTGGCGACAACCTAAATTGTTCGTATAAAGCCTTTAGAGGGCAGGTATTACGAAACTATTACACACTTTCAGGCCAGCTCTGGGCTGACCGAG
>CAZXHW010000723.1:0-4435 GCA_964639915.1 uncultured Heliomicrobium sp. | reverse complement strand
ACGCAGTTTACTCGAATTGCTGGCAGAAGCGGGTGCAAACATACGGCAAGGAGCTGACCCTGCATTGGTCGAACAGGTTCGACAGTTACAACACCAGATTAGTACCTTGGCAGAACGGAAAATCAGAATGCTCAATGCCAAAGCCCCCGTTTCCGAAATAACTGCCGCTTCAAGGGAGATAGACGCCCTCAGCGAAAAACGTGATCAAACCGAAAATTTGATCAGAAATAAGAGCCCTCATTACGCTGCCCTGACTTTGCCAAAGCCATTAATCTCGCAGGAAATTCAGAAGTTAGTGGATGGCGATACCGTATTGTTGGAATACGCGCTAGGCGACAAGCGAAGTTACGTTTGGGTTGTGACGTCATCAGGAGTGAAAGGATTTGAGTTGCCGAATCGCGCCGAAATCGAAAAGTTGACGCGAGAGGTGCATGACATTTTAGCTCCGGATGAATCCGCACCTGTACAATTGGATGCAACGCGGATTGAGACGTATCGGAAAAAGGCTGCTGAGCTAAGTCAACTGATCCTTGAGCCGGTAGCAAAAGAGCTTGGTCAAAAACGGCTGGTCATTGTGGCTGATGGGCTTTTGCAATACATCCCGTTTGGCGCTTTGCCAAATCCACAAACAGATAAGAAACAGCAGCCTGGCAATGGATCATCCGCGACGAGCGCCGCTTACATTCCTTTGATTCAGGAACATGAAATCGTCAGCCTTCCTTCGGCTTCAACGTTGGCGGTGTTGCGACAGGAAACCACCGGGCGGAAACCTGCGCCCAAGACCATTGCAGTGCTGGCAGACCCGGTTTTTGCAGCCAACGATTTGCGCTTGCTGGCGGTCAACGGCCAAGCAAACGGAGTCTTACCGAATCAACCGGCGGTTGGCGACCTGACTTCGCAACTTCGCAATCAATCGTTGACGCGAGGCGGTATCTTTAAAAGGCTGCGTGGAACATTGGAAGAGGCAATGGCGATTGAAGAATTTACCGAGCCAGGGGAAAGGTTTATTGCGAAAGGTTTTGATGCCAATCTACAACAGGCGACCAGCGCGGGCTTGAGCCAGTATCGCATTCTCCATTTTGCCACGCATGGAGTGGTGGACGATGAGAACCCGGAACTGTCCGCGCTGGTGTTTTCGCTTTTTGATAAGCAGGGGAAATCGCAGGAAGGGCGTTTGTGGTTGCACGATATCTACAATTTGACTTTGCCTGTGGAATTGGTGGTGCTCAGCGCCTGTGACACCGGTTTGGGCAAAGAATTCAAAGGCGAAGGTCTGGTCGGACTGACGCGCGGATTTATGTATGCCGGAGCGCCACGTGTGATGGCCAGTTTGTGGAAAGTGGAAGACAAGCCGACTGCCAAATTGATGCGTCGCTTTTACTGGCACCTGCTGAAAATGGGATTGCCGCCTGCAGCAGCGCTTCGGCAAGCGCAACTCGACCTGAGTAAAGACCCCGATTGGAATGCGCCATATTACTGGGGAAGTTTCGTATTGCAGGGTGAATGGCGGTAAATTGAACTGACCCTGCCAGCGTTCTGCAAGTTTTCTTTTTCTTTTGCCATACCTCGATCTTGATCAAGCCCTGTAGCCGTTTTTTTGACTGTCCGCCGCAACGCAGATAGAATTTGGGCGCTTAAAAATCCCACGAACATCTGCGGATATCGAACGGCATGGCAAACACTCCCCTGACCCCTGAAAACTTCGAATTGCTGCTGCTCTGTCTTAATTCCGACCGCGAAAAAGCCGGAGAAGAATATGAACTGCTTTGGCAGAAAATGCGGGAATACTTTGCCGCGAAGGGGTCTCACTGTGCCGAAGATCTGGCAGATGAAGCCCTGAGCCGACTGGCCAAAAAGATTGCCGAAGGTGAGGAGATTCGTGATTTTAATCGGTATTGTTACGGATTGGCGCGATTGATCTGGCTGGAATCTTTGCGAAGGCCGGAAAACAATTATGTGGTTTTTGACGAAGCGCTTGGCCTGTCTTTTGTGTTGTCAGATTTTTTATTGACGAAGGAGGAGAACGCCAGTTACGTACATTGCATTCGGCAAATTACGGACGAAGAAAGAAATCTGATGATGGAATACTGGGATCACGAAGAAGCGTTGCATTATGAGGCGCGCAAGGAACAAGCGATGCGGATGGGGATTTCACCAACCGCGTTGAGGATTCGAGTCTCCAGAATCAGGAAAAAATTGGAAGCCTGTTTGGCAAATTGTCTGGAGAAGAAGACCCCAATGGCGAAATGAAATTAACCATCTCGACACATAATGTTGAGGGATTATTTTAATGAGCGATTTTTCTTACAATTCTGAATTATTTACCCGGTATTTGCTGGGACAATTACATGAAGCCGAACAAGATCGGCTGGAAGAAGAGTATTTCTGCAATAACGAAGTTTTTGTTGCTTTGCTGGACGCCAAAGATCAACTGATCAGCAATTATTTGAATGGAAAACTTACTGCCGAGGATAGAAAACAGTTTGAACAGCACTTTCTGACTTTGCCCGGTCGCAAACGAGAGGTAGAACTTGCCTCCTCCTTTCGTTCCTTATTACCGAAACCGCAATTGATGACAAATCGAATTGCTTCTAACGTGAAGCCACTCAAGAAAGCGAGTCCGCCGGGTTTCGGAAAAACATATCAGCGGTGGATTTTGGCGGCGGCGGCAGCGATTTTGTTCATTGGGGTAATCGTTGTCTTGCAGGTAAGGAAAACGCCACAGCAGGCTACTTCTCCCGAAATCCAAATTGCAGCTATTGAACTTCCTAAAGGTCCTCCTTACACATCACTTTTCCTGAAACCCACTTCGTCACGAAGCTTTGGGCAAGACACAACCGCAAAAATCGGCAAAGAAACGCAGACCGTTGAATTGAAGCTTGAGGTCACCAAAGAAACGTTTCCCCATTATCACGGAAGTTTGCATATCAAGGGCAAAGAAGAGGAAGTTCTTTCCGATGATTCGCTTCAGGCCGTCAAGAACGAGGCCGGAACTCCGGTTGTGATTTGGCGGTTGCCAGCGTCCAGATTGCAAATCGAGGATTACACCGCCACTTTGAAGGGAATCTCGTCCAAGAATGTCCTGACACCGATTGGCGATTACGATTTTGAAGTGCGCCCTTTCACGCCGGAAAATTCTCAGCAAGGTAGATAAAGAAAAGTGAAACACTTTTCGCTCCGCCGTCACTCCCAAGTAGAGAAGCAAATTGACAAAAATTCAACAGCGTCCCCAGCCGTTAGGGTATTTGTCCTGACTTCGCTTGCATCGCGGCTTCTTTAACATTGCAACTATCAGGTTGCAGATGTGAAGTTGATTGGGATGTAGGAAGAAGAATTTTGCAGCTTTCGGTCTGTCGAGTAGGGTGTACAGCCATGTGATTTAGCCAGCCCGTCAGACCGAAGCTGCAAAAAATTTGCCCGCGAAAAAGCCTTCCGTCTTCAATCCCAGAAACAATCAATTTGATGAGTTTGTCAGGCTTTCAGCTTTTCAGCTAGAATCTGTGATTCGTACATGAAACAAATTTTCGCCTATGCTGGCTGTCAGTCGGTTATCGGCACGAAGCAGGAGTTTGGATGTCGAATCATGAAGCGATCACCGTGCGTGGAGCCCGTGTCAACAATCTGAAAAACATTACGTTCTCGATTCCGCTAAACAAGCTGACGGTTGTTACAGGCGTCAGCGGCAGCGGAAAATCCTCGCTGGCGTTCGACACGCTTTATGCCGAAGGCCAGCGCCGGTATGTCGAATCCATGTCAGCGTACGCCCGTCAATTTCTGGAGCGAATGGACAAGCCGGACATTGACGAAGCTATTGGAATTTGCCCGGCGATTGCCATTAACCAGAAAAACTCGACCAAAAATCCGCGTTCGACAGTCGCCACGCAGACGGAAATTTACGATTATCTGCGATTGTTGTTTGCTCGCATTGGCATTACCCGCTGTTGGAATTGCGGTACGGAAGTCAAACGCGACACGCCGCAATCCATTACCGAAGAAATCTTGCAATTGCCTGAAGGCACTCGATTTTTCGTTTTGTTTCCGGCGGCTGCCGGAACCGAATTTAATGAATCGGAAGAAACCGTCGAAACCGGGAAGAAGCGAAAAACCACTAAAGCCAAACCCCGTGTCGGGAAGGCCCAGGCAGCGATCAAGCTCAACGCCCATTTGATGAGCTTGATGCAGCGCGGTTTCACACGGCTTTACGATTCGGTCGCCAACGAAGTGATAGAGCTGGAAACGCCGGACAGTTTCAAAGGTAAAAGCTTCGACAACATTTTTGTGCTGGTTGACCGGCTGGCCGTCCGGTCTGACACGCGCAGCCGGTTGACTGATTCGATTGAGGCTTGTTATCGAGAAGGCCACGGCCAGGCGGTGATCCAAATTGTCGGCGAAAAACCTGAGCAACTGGCATTTTCCGAAAAGTTTCAGTGCAAGC
>CAZXHW010000722.1:0-4435 GCA_964639915.1 uncultured Heliomicrobium sp. | reverse complement strand
ACAGTGTCGCTGTCATTTCAGCGCTTTACCCCTTCGGCAATATCAGCGACTTTTTCACCAAGCCTGATGTGACAGGCAGGGTAAAGGCCTTTCTTTCTGCACTTGGAACAACTGGCGAGAATTGAATCAGTCTGCCGAACTGTACTCTTCAATTTTCTTCAATCGGTAGCGAAGCTGATCGCGCGAGATTCCCAATAGCTCTGCCGCGCGGGTCTGGTTGCTGCCACTGCGTTCCATTGCCTGCCTGACAAAAGACAATTCTACCTGTTCCAACTCAATTCCTTTTTCGGGAAGGACAAAATGAGGAAGGTTCTGGACTTCAGGGTAAACGGGAGGGGCAAAAACAGCCGAGGGAATGGCGTCGTTTTTTGTTCTCTCAATGTTCCCTTTCATCAGATCGCGCGGCAGCCAGGCGGTCGTCACCTTGTCCGAATCTTCCAAAATCATCACACGTTCGATCACATTTCGCAGTTCACGAACATTTCCGGGCCAGGCGTATCGGCGAAAGATGTCTTCGACTTCCGGCGACAATCCCCGCACCTGTTTCCGAAAACGTCCATTGAAATGAGCGATATAGTAATTGGCCAATAACAAAACATCGTCGCCACGCTCGCTAAGTGGCGGCAGATCAATTTGAATGACAGAAAGCCTGTAGAAAAGATCAATTCTGAAATGGCCAGCTTCGCCTTCAGCTTTCAAATCGCGGTTTGAAGCTGCAATTACACGCACGTTCAGTGGCAAATCCTTCAATCCGCCAACGCGGCGAAATCTTCCTTCTTCCAGCACGCGCAGAAATTTCGCCTGCAACCCCAGTTCAAGTTCCCCGATTTCATCTAGAAACAACGTGCCGCCTTGCGCTTGCTCAAACAAACCTTCCTTGCGAACCTTGGCGTCTGTGAATGCGCCTTTTTCGTGGCCGAACAGTTCGCTTTCCAGCAAGGTGCCTGGAATTGCCGCGCAATTGATGGCAATAAACGGTTGGTCTGCGCGGGATGAACCGAAATGTATGGCTTTGGCGATGATGTCTTTGCCGGTTCCACTTGCGCCTTGCAGCAGAACGGACGAAGCTTCGCTGGTGGCAACTTTGCGCGCCAGCCGGATCGTTTCCATCATGGCCGGCGATTGTCCGATGATCTGGTCAAAGCTGAATTGCTGAGCGCGTTCGCGCCGTAAGCTGACGACTTCCTTGCGCAATTTTCCAGCTTCTATGCCGTTGCGAATTGTGACTTGCAGTTCATTCAATCGGACGGGTTTGCTGATGAAATCGTAAGCGCCGCCACGCAATGCCGCGATAGTATCTTCAAGCTGAACGTTGCCCGTGATCATAATCACCACAGCTTGAGGCTGACGGTTTTTATACTCCTGCAATGCGTCAATACCCGAACCGTCGGGAAGGTTTATGTCTTGCAGAACGACTTGCGGCGATTCAGCGTCGAACAGTTCTCGTCCAGCGGCAATTGTTCCGGCTTCAATCGCTTCGTATCCCCATCCCCGCAATGCTTCAAGCAGGGTGAATCGAATGTTTACGTCGTCATCAACAATCAGAATTTTTTCTTTAACCATAGGTTCTCCACACGAGCGGGTAAATCGGAAAGCATTGCCATCATAGCTTTCATCGGCAATCATCATCAATTCTACTGGGAATTGTCGTGAGGGCGAAAAACGAAAATGTTAGATCAGGTTTTTGATCAAATTTCCAAAGCGGTTCTATACGAAGGGTATTTGCTTTACGAACACGGGAGGCATTCGCCTGGTAATGTTCAAAGGGTGAAGCCTGGGATGCTGACGCCACATTCCTACGGTCAGTCAGAAAGCTGGCAAATGCGAACGGAATGCCTGGTCGTGGGCACGGAACAAACCGTGATTGATGTGCGGTTTCGTTTCTTTTGTTTGAGGGCAGGCGATGGCATTGAACAACGTATGAACGTGCCGCGTTCGGTTTTAGGTCCTTTAACTGTAAAAGCCAGACAATTGGAATTCGCACTGTTTCCAGAGCAGAAAATCACTGCGAAGGTTAAAGTTACAGCTTCAAAGTTTGCTGAAAGACTTTTCAAAATCTCCGCGCAAGTTCAAAACTTGTCTATCCCAGAAACTCCGCAACAGGCAGACGCCAGTGAGATGATGCGACAGTCCATGTTTGCAATGCACACGTTTTTACACGTAGAGGCGGGCGAATTCGTTTCCTTGCTTAACCCGCCTGAAGATTTGCGGGAATCAGCTTTGAAGTGCAGCAGCTATGGAACGCAGCCGGTGCATTACGGAAAAAGCGGCGAACGAACAACGATGTTGTCATCGCCATTCGTTCGCCGCGATTATCCTGAAGTTGTCGTCGAAAGCTCGGACGAGCCAATTCTGCGGCTGCATCCTGACTGGCGACAGTCTCAGCTATGAAGCAGATTGAGCGTCAGGTTTCTTCGGCTGCTTCAATAACGTTGCCAAGACTCCGGCGACCAAAATGCACACAACCAAAAACCACTGGCCGGAAGCATAATTTCCGGTCTTGACGCTCAGCCATCCAACAACCTTCGGGCCGAAATATCCGCCAAGATTGCCGAAAGAATTTATCAGTCCAACTGCGGCTGCCGCCGCCGAAGCTGCTAAAAATCGCGAAGGCCAGGTCCAGAAAACCGGCAGGTAAGCGTGAACTCCGACACCGACCATGCATAAAAACGTGAACGCGAAAATCACATTGCTGCCAGAAAGAATGCTCAGAGCGAGCGTGACCCCGCCAAATAAAATCGGCCAAGCTGTGTGCCAACGGCGTTCACCGGTTTTGTCAGAATGCGCGCTGTTCAATAACATTCCAATCAAACCAAACAAGTAAGGGACAGCGGGAATCAGATAATCCTTCAACAACTGATCTGTTTTTGAAGTGCCGGGAACCAGCTCCCTGGCAATCGAGGGCAGAAAGAACGTCAGGCCGTAAAACCCTGTCACGATACAAATATAGATCACCGCCAGCAGCAAAGTTTTCGGATTCGTCAGACCGGATTTCAAACCTTGCCAAATATTGTCTTCGCCGGAAACTGATTTTTCTTTCCGCTCGCGCTCAAGTTCATTTGTAATCCACTGCTTTTCGTCTTCTGGCAACCATTTGGCTTCGTGTGGCCAGTCAGTCAAATAGAAAATCGTGACGATTCCAAAAATGACCGATGGAATGCCTTCCAGGATGAAAACCCAGCGCCATCCTTCATATCCGGCCCAATGTACGTGATCCATAATCAATCGCGACAAGGGGAAGCCAATCATGGTGGCAATCGGAATTCCAATCATAAAATTGGCTTTGGCTTTGGCGCGATCTTCGGGGCGAAACCAGTGAGTCAGAAAAACGACGATGCCAGGAAAGAAGCCCGCTTCAGCCATACCCAGAATGAATCGCAACACATAAAACTGTGTGACATTGTCGCCGAAATTCATCCAGTGAGTACCGATGAAACCCATACAGGTGGCGATGATTCCCCACGAAATCATGATGCGAGCAATCCACTTTCGCGCGCTCCACTTTTCGACGATCAGCGTGCCGGGAATTTCCAGCAAAAAGTAACCGATAAAGAAAATGCCTGCGCCTGAGCCAATGATGTTGTCGTTGAATCCAAGCCCGCCCGCGTCCAAAGATTTTTTCATGCTCAGCGCTGTAATGCTGACATTAGTGCGGTCAATGTAAGCCAGAAAATACAACAGCAACAGAAAAGGCATCAGTCGCCAAGTGATGCGTCGCCGCGCGCGTTCGGCAATAGGCAGAGAAGAGTCAGCTACGCTAACCGCCATCTGGTTTGATCTCCTTGGTTGTGTTGAGTGAAAGCGATGAGTGATCGGTGACGATTCTATAATCTGAAGCCAGCTTCTTCGGCGTCACCGGTTCGTGATGCGGCGCGATGCTACTATCGAGGTGCAGGGATGGCAAGCTAATCTGCGGAGGGATGTGGCGCTCCGCTTTCACATAATCAATTACTTGATGCTGATGTCCACAACGTTCGCCGATTGGCCGTCAACGGTGATCACAATGTTGACCGTACCGCGACCAGCCAAAGTCTGTGGCAGGCGAATGTTGATCTGATCCAATCCGGCAAATTCCGCTGTCGCTCCGGCAAAAAGCACTTCCGCGTTTGTGCCCCCCAATTTGACCAACACGGTAGACAAGCTGCTGCGATTTTTGATTCCTGTGCCATAAAGCAGCAAAAAGACCTGGTCAGTGGGCTGACTTAGATCAATCGGAACTGCGACCATCTTGACCAGGGTTGAGTCAAAACGGGAAGTTGCTTCGTAGCTGATTGCGCCGTTCGCCTTTCTTCGCTGAACAACGGCGACGGCAAGTCCTTGGCCGGTTGCGCTTGCGGAGAAGAGCGATGGGGCGACGGTCGTAATTTCGGTGTTAGTGACTGAAAGAACGCCATCACCATTTGTGGCAATGATTGCTGCTGGGCCAGTCGCTGTG
>CAZXHW010000721.1:0-4447 GCA_964639915.1 uncultured Heliomicrobium sp. | reverse complement strand
CGCTTTCTCGTTTTCGCCGTGTTTGCAATCAATATGCAGCACGGGATTTCCCCAAGCGTCCACCTTGTTCGGATCAATTTTCGCTGTGTTGTTTTTGTCCGGCAGCATTTCGCACCACGCGCCCAACCCCCAGGTGACTTCGCTTTTGGCATCGCGCACCATCTTTTTGAAATCCGCGCCAAAGCCCGGAATCTTTCGCCCCTTGAAAAAGTCTGTGCTAACGCGGACGCCTCCCTGCATTCCGTACCCGCGAATGAAGTTTGGATTTTTGTCTTTGATGTTGCGGAAACGCGGCACGTAAATGCCGTTGGCTCGGCCATCGGAAAAATCGTATTCGCTGCCAAACAACTGAGGAACGATACCGCCAGCGCTGATCGAATACATATGATCCATCAGGTAATGCCCCAGCGCGCCCGACGAATTACTGAATCCATTTGGATGCTGGCGCGATTTCGAGTTCAGCAAAATGCGAGTGGATTCCAGCGTTGAAGCGCACAGCACGACGACTTTGGCGTACTCTTCGCGTTCCTGCTTGGTCAATTGGTTGACGACGCGGACACCTTTGGCATTGCCGGTGTTGGTGTCTACGATCAGTTCGCGGACGACAGAATTCGGCTTCAGGGTCATTCTGCCGGTTTTGGCGGCGGCGGGAAGTGTCGAACCGGGACTGCTGTAATACGAATGCGTCGAGCAGCCTCGGTCGCAATGTCCACACCAATGACAAGCGGCGCGGCCTTGATGGGGTTGAGTCAGAATCGCCGCACGCCCGATGATGACTTTGCGGTCATTCCATTTCGATTCGACGCCTTTTTTCAGCAGATGCTCGCCGCAGGTCATCTTCATCGCAGGCAGAAATTTGCTGTCCGGCAGTTGCGGCAGGTTTTCATAAGAACCGCTGATGCCTACGAAGTCTTCAACTTGATTGTAGTAAGGCTCAAGGTCGGCGTAACTGATCGGCCACGGATCTCCGTACCCGTCGCGCTCGGCGGCTTTGAAATCGTAATCACTCATGCGATACGACTGACGTCCCCAGGTGATTGAGCGCCCCCCGACGTGGCGACCACGAATCCACCAAAACGGTTTGTCTTCCGGCGTCGTATACGGATTATCAATATCATCAACAAATAGATGATGACCGTATTCACTGGCAGCATAACAGCGCGATTGAATCGGCTGGCGCGGGGCATATTTCGCGCCCGAAACCATACCGCGATACTTCAATTCGTAAGGGAACGTGTGTTCGCGAAAATCCTTTTTCTCGTCCAGTTGGCGGCCTGCTTCCAGCACCAGCACGGACATGCCTTTTTCGGTCAAAACCTTTGCCGCCCAGCCTCCGGTTGCGCCTGAACCGACAACGATTGCGTCATAAATCTTGCTTTTCGATGCTTGCATTTGATGGATCTCCTTGCGTAGGTGAAAGTTCGGCCAACTATCGTTGAATCGTTACTTTTTCTCAAACCTTTTGGCCTCAAATCAGGGGAGAAAAGTAAATCTGGCGGTTCGCCCAACGCCGTACCGCAAATGCTATAATCCGGCCATCATTTCGAGAGGTGCAGTTATCATTTTATGCTGAAAGAGAAACTTCCTGCGATAGGGCGCGCGCTTTCTTTGCTGCTTTTGGTGGCGACGATTGCCATTATTGTTTCAGCCTTCATTCGCGCGCGGCGGCGGCCTGTTCCTCCGGGGCCGATTAAAGCCGAAGCCAAACTTAAAGCAAATGTGACTTCGCGCGTCGAAGGGTACGAACGCGTGATGATGGACGAACACGGCCATGAAAAATACCGATTACGCGCCGCCGTGGACACGGCTTATGACGACGGGCGGCACGAAATGGAAAAAGTTGATCTGACTGCCCTTGGCGAAACTGAAAAAGACGGCAAACAAAAATCTGTGCGAATCACTTCGGAACGTGGCGCTTACACACCGGATCAAAATCTGGTCACATTTGAAACCAATGTTGTCGTCGTCAGCAGCGATGGGCTGGAAGTGAAAACCGAGCGGCTGAATTACGATCAGAAAACCGAAATTGCCAGCACGGATGTTGCTGTGCAGTTCAAACACGGGGAAATCAGCGGCTCGTCTTTCGGAGCGCAGCTTTTGGCTAAAGAACATGTGCTGAATTTGCTGAAAGATTCGCATATTGTCGCCACGCCGTCTGATCCCAAAAAGAAAAACGCTCCACCGGTTGAAATGCGCAGCGAAAAAGCCAGTTATGCCGAAGCGCAGGGAATCGCAAAATTTGAAGGCAACGCCACGGCCACACAAGGCGAAAAGTTCGCTCGCGCCGATTTAATGACGGGCATTGTCAATGTACAGGCCAAAAAGCTGGAACGGGTGGAAATGCGCGGGAATTCCTACATGAAGTCCCAGGAAAAGACGAAAACTTCTGAATTGCAGGCGCGCGATGTAGATTTTTTCTTCGACGAAGCGCAGCACCTGAAACAGGCAGTCGCCACTGGCTCAGCGCGCGCTAAATCGTTGGAGAAAGATTCACCCCGCGAAATTATTGCTGAAAGAATTGATGCGTTTTATACGCCGGGCGAAAAAGAAAGCCTGCTGCAATCCGTCGTGACGCAAGGGCGAACGACAATGAAGATCGAAGCAGTTGAAGGCGCTGCGAATGCAAAAGAAGTTTCCGAACGTGTGATCGAAGCCGATGCCGTCAACGCCGCTTTTCGAGAGGACGGCATTAGCATGGCTCGCGCTGAAGCCACTGGTAACGCCATTCTGACCATCACGCCGAAAACTCTGAAGCCAAAATCCGACCGCCAACAATTGAATGCAGCCAAATTTACCGCCGACTTTTTCCCTAAAGGAAATGCGATCAAAACTTTTCTAGCCGACGGAAACGCTGTCGCCGAATTTCAGCCAATGGAACAGAAAAGCAAACGGTCAAAGCGAACCGTGACAGGGAAAAAACTGACGGCCAATTTGGTCGAACAGACTCAAGACATTGATGACCTGACGGTTGAAGGCAGCGCAAAATTCGTCGAACGTCTTCCAGAAGGCTCCAAAGTTTCTGACCGCAATGCGACGGCGGAACGTGCCGTATACACCGCGTCGAATCAAACTGTGGCGCTGCGCGGCAAACCGCTGCTATGGGATTCAAATTCGCGGGCAAATGCCGATGAAATTGACGCCAATGTTGAAACCAGCGAAAGCGTTTTGCGTGGCAAAGTGCGCTCAACCTATTACAGCCGCGAAAAAACTGGCGGCGCGGCTCCGTTCAAAAAAGACAAAGCTCCGGTGACAATCGCTTCTGATCGCGCCGTGGTCAAACATAATGAAGGCGTGGCGCGTTACACCGGCAATGTACGAGCCTGGCAGGACAATGATTTTATTCGTTCTGACAACATGGAACTGGATAATGGAGAGCGGATGCTGACTGCCTGGGGCAATGCGCAATCGGCGTTTTACGATTTCGAGCGTGAGGTCGAGAAAAACCGCAAAGAAGTTGTTCCGGTTTTCGCCACAGCAGACAAAATTGTTTACACCGACGCAAACCGCACGGCTCATTATGAAGGCGCAGTGAAGGTCAAACAGGGAACCGATCAGATTGACGCCGCTGTTGCAGATGCCCTGATGGACGAGCAGCACAAACTGGTTCAATTGACGGCTTCAAATAACGTGGTGGTGACACAACCGCAACGCCGCGCGACCGGCGATCAGGTGGTTTATACGGCTGCAACGGACACGGCGATTCTGACTGCGGCGGCTGGAAAAATGGCAATTGTGGAAGATAAAGAGCGCGAAGCGGTGACAAAGAGCGAAAAATTGACTCTGCATTTACGCGATGCTAGGATCGAAGCCGGTAGTGAGAGCGGCAGCAAAAAGCGTGTTAGAACCACTCATCGCATCCAAAATGGGCAAAACTGAGCCGTTGCCGGTCACCCCCATCCGATTCTTCAGGGCGTAGATCAACGCGAAGTTCAGCGCAGTTTCCAGACAAGTTTTCGGTTAGTATTTAATGGATAAGTTTCTGATGCAGGAGGAATTGAAATGGTAAGCGACACAGTTGATCCGGAGATCAAACACGCTGGCCAAATCTCACCTCCAACGGATTCTGCCACGAGTGTCGGCGCTTTGCGCGCTGAGAATTTGAAAAAATCTTATCGCCGCCGCTGCGTAGTCAACGATGTTTCGGTTATTGTTCGTACGGGTGAAATTGTCGGTTTGCTGGGGCCGAACGGAGCGGGGAAAACGACTACGTTTTATATGGTGGTTGGACTGGAAGAGCCCGACGAAGGTCGCGTCTGGCTGGGAGATGAAGAAATCACCCGGTTGCCTCTGTACAAACGTGCGCGGCGGGGGATTAGCTATCTGCCGCAGGAGGCTTCGATCTTTCGCAAGTTGACGGTTGAGCAAAACATTCTGGCGATTCTGGAAACGCTGGATTTGACGCGCGAACAGCGGCAAGAACGCTTGGAAGAGCTGATTGAAGAATTTC
>CAZXHW010000720.1:0-4449 GCA_964639915.1 uncultured Heliomicrobium sp. | reverse complement strand
GCCTGACGAAGTGCATGAATACGGTCTGTTGCCAAGTACATTGCAGCCTTCGCCCGATCGTAAATGGCATCCACCGTTGTTCCGTGCGCTTCCAGGCCCACAGCATCAATGCAGGCATCGGGGCCGACTCCACCAGTCATCTCTTTCAAAGCGTCAAAAACATCCACTTTGCTGAAGTCAATCGTTTCGGCTTTGCCAAACGTGCGCGCCAATTCCAAGCGTTCTGGCACTTGATCAATGGCGATGACGCGTTCGGCGCCTAACATCCACGCGCTAACCAAAGCGAACTGTCCCACCGGCCCGCATCCCCATACCGCAACTGTGTCGCCCGGACTGATATTGCAGTTTTCCGCTGCCATAAACCCGGTGGGGAAAATGTCTGATAGGAAAAGAACCTGTTCGTCGCTGATGCCCTCAGGAATCTTGAAAGGGCCAATATCTGCAAAAGGAACGCGGACATATTCAGCTTGCCCGCCCGCGTAACCGCCATAGATGTGCGAATAACCAAACAAGCCAGAGCCGGAAAATCCATAAAGCGTTTCGGCCATCCGTGCGTTGGGATTTGAGTTATCGCAAAGAGAAAACAGTTCTTTTTTGCAGAAAAAGCAGTTGCCGCAGGCGATGGTGAACGGCACCACGACACGGTCACCTACTTTCAGTTTGCGGCAATCACGTCCAACTTCAACCACTTCTCCCATGAACTCATGGCCCAGAATGTCGCCTCGTTCCATGGTCGGGATATACCCGTCATACAGGTGTAAATCAGAGCCGCAGATTGCCGTGGTTGTAACTTTGATGATCGCGTCATTCGGATTGACGATTACCGGATCAGGAACCGTCATCACGCGAACGTCTTTTTTTCCGTACCAACATAAAGCTTTCATTGTTATCCTTTGCCAAAAGTTTATCTAGAATTGCCACGAGCCAGAGCGCGTCCTGATGATTGAGTTTCAGTGGAAGCGATCTCTCCCGCTTCCATCAATTGTTTGAAACGGCGCAGATCTTCTTCCACCTGCTGACTGGGCTCTTCACCAAAAAGTTTGGCAATCTTTGAACCCAGGACACCGGCAGGCGGTTCATAGCTGAGCGAAACGCGCACAATACATCCACGATCACCGGGCGCTTGTTCAAAGCGAACCGAGCCGGCATTGGGAACGCTTGCACCTTCCAGCGAACGCCAGGCGATCAATTCATTTTTTTGCTCGTTAATAATTTCCGCGTCCCACTCGACGGTCATTCCAGCGGGCGCTTTGGCGACCCAATGCGAGTGTTTTTCATCGGTTTTGCGCACGGATTCCAGGTGCTTCATAAAACGCGGTAGATTGCTGAACTCTTTCCAGAAGCTGAATAACTCTTCAGGTGACTTATTGATGGTCACGCTCTTTTCAAGCTTGATTCCATGTTTATGCCGTACGCCTGATCTGCTTTGTTCATTGTGGGCCGTATCAACCCCCAATGCCTGATACATGTGGCAATGGCCGGTTGCGCCGCGGTAAACCAAACCTCCGGCAGCCAATGCCAGCATCCAGCCGCCCCAACCCCCGCGTGAAATTCCAATCACTGCCAATGCTCCGCCAGCAATTGTGGATGCCATACGTTCCGTTTGGTTTATATTGATGTCGGGTTTTGCGAGGGATTGATCAAACTGCCGCTCTCTCAAGCGAGTTACCGAAGAAGTGCTTGGCCGATTATTTACAGTCTCTGCTGAGATCATGCGTTTCTCCTTTAAGTGTCCTTAGTACAAAAATACAAATAAGTGAATTGACGACTGCGAGGTCAAATAAAATTCGCCCCGCTCTAAGGCAAGCGTTATGCCTGTGTGCAATGCCAAGAAACCAGTGGTTTTGGCGTTCAATTGCCTTTATTCACTGTCTCACTCGCCTACGCAGGGTCGGACGATCCAGCAACACTTGTATTATTCAAAGACTAGGGATAATCCCTGACCGAGTAATCCTGATAATCATTAGGCCGCATTCAATGCTAATTCCATTACATCGTGAGTCTTTTGCTCTTATGGAGTGCGCCTTGCTTGGCGAAGGTAGGGACAATACATAAGCATAAGGTGTGTGAGGTTGCGGGTAGTTTCAACGCTAAAGTTCGAAGTGGTTAGGAGAGGTGAAGAATGAGTCTAAAAAAAATGATCGCTGGCTACATTATCCCAAGAGTAGTTAAGCGAAATTTGCGTCGGCAACGAAAAACAGTGGCATTAGCGGCTGGGGGAGTCGGACTACTTTTGGCAGGCCGTGAAGTGATGCGCCGTATGAATGAATACGATTTACGGGGAAAAGCCGTGCTGGTGACGGGCGGATCGCGTGGCTTGGGATTGGTAATTGCCCGCGAATGCGTGCTTCAGGGAGCGCGCGTTGCTATCTGCGCCCGTGATCAACAGGAGTTGGAACAAGCGCGACAAGATTTGCTTGAACGTGGCGGCAAAGTCATCGCTATTCCTTGCGATTTGACCAGTCAGGCGGAAGTTGAGCGAATGGTGCAATCAGTTCAGAGCCAATTCGGCAAAATTGATGTGCTGATCAACAACGCAGGCATCATTACCGTTGCGCCTGCAGAAGAAATGACCATTTCCGATTATGAAGAGGCGATGAAAGTCAATTTTTGGGCGTCGCTTTATACGGCAAATGCCGTTTTGCCCGCCATGCGTGATCGTCGCCAAGGTCGTATCGTCAATATCGCTTCCATTGGAAGCAAAATCAGCGTTCCGCATTTACTGCCTTACAGCGCCAGCAAGTTCGCTTTATACGGCTGGTCACTGGGATTGCGCTCTGAACTTGCCAAAGACGGCATCGTTGTTACTACGATCTGTCCGGGACTGATGAGAACGGGTAGTCCGCGCAATGCCACCTTCAAGGGGCAGCACCGCGCTGAGTATGCGTGGTTTAGCGTCGCCGATTCGCTTCCCTTTGTGGCGATGGGGGCTGAACGTGCTGCACGTCAGATTCTGACCGCTTGCAAACGCGGAGAAGCGGAAGCCGTTTTATCATTGCCAGCCAAGGTTGCTGCAACGCTGAATAGTCTTTTCCCAAATATAACGGCAGCCTTTCTTGGTCGTGTCACGCGCCTGTTGCCAAGCCCTGGAGGAATTGGAACGCAAGGCGTTCGTGGAGAGGAAAGTGAATCCACTCTTTCGCCTTCGATCCTGACCACTATGGGTGACAAGGCAGCTGTGCGAAATAATGAATTTGCCGCGCCAGCCGCGGCGGGTGCTAAAACATAAAACACTTATAGTTACCAAATGCTCTATACCCAATAATCACCGGTTCAAATTGCTCACCCGACAATTTCTTTATATGGCCGTATCTCAGAAATGATGACCGCTGAGATTGTGACTATTACATTTACCGACTATTCGTGTCCTGGCATCTGTCTGTCGCAAGCGATCATCATTTCTGAAATACGGCCCATTCCCCTTTGTTCAAAAGCCAAAAAGAAAGTGAGAAGCACGCTTGCGCTTCTCACTTTCAACGAATGCCGAGCCCGCCAACAATTTTATTTTCTTGCAGAGCCAGGTTCGGCCATCTTTCGATGTTGTTCAGCAAGCACCGAAGCCGGTGTCACGTTTGCGACCGCAGTTTGTACTTTATTCTTCCATCCGCTGACCACATCACCTTCTCCATTCATCATCGCGTCAAAGCCGTCTTTGGCAACTACTGCCGGATCGTCTTTTTCTTGCTGACCGACTTTCGTATCTAGCATACCGGCACGTTCAAAGAATTCTGTTTCGGTCGCGCCGGGCATTAAACAGGTCACCGTGATGCCTGTATCTTTCAGCTCATTGCGTAATGCATGCGAGAAGGAGTCTATGAACGCCTTCGTCCCGTTATAAACCGCAGTGAATGATCCAGGAATAAACCCAGCGATAGATCCGGTGATCAGAATGCGCCCCTGATTACGCGCACGCATATCCTTTCCGACCTTGTGAATCAGGTAGATCGTGCCAGTAATGTTGGTATTAACGACGTGATGTATGTCGTCAAATTGTTGGTCCAAAAAACTGTGTCCCAACCCATGACCAGCGTTGGCCAGCAGCGCATCCACGGGGCGTCCTTTTGCTGCATCGTAAAGTTTGTCTACTCCTTCGCGCGTGGCCAAATCCACTTCGACCGCTTGGGCTTCGACGCCAAGTGCGCTGAAATCAAGTGCCGCCTGGTTGATTTTTGCTTCGTCGGCAGCGACCAGTAGATCAAAACCATTTTGAGCGCACAGCTTGGCCAGTTCATATCCAATTCCGGCGGAAGCGCCGGTTACAATTGCGAATGGACGTGTTGTTGAATTCATCTTTAGTTCTCCTTCTTCTACGGTTGATTGTGATCAATAATACTTTGCTGGCGTTTTCTTCATCAGCGATGCGCCTCAACGCCAACTTGCTGGCAATAGACAAGAATGGGACATTCCGAACAATGTGGCAGCGCTCCTGTGCAAATGTGCTTCCCGAAG
>CAZXHW010000719.1:0-4461 GCA_964639915.1 uncultured Heliomicrobium sp. | reverse complement strand
GTGGTGGCGCTTTCAGCATTCAGCTTGAAAAGTTTGCCCAGGTTTGACGCCGCAACGTAGCTTTGATTGCCAGCCTTCACGAAGCGAGATGTTTGGGCTTCAGAAGATTGCGCCAACAGCGCTGCCTTTTGCCCGGGAGCAACGCTAAAGATTCTTCCCTTTTGCCCAGTTCCGATCATTGCCCGGCCATTGGCATCCATGGCAACGGCAAACGCGACGGCATCTTTTGAATCCCACAAGGTATCGGCTGCGCCGTTGGCATCCAAACGGTAAAGCGCACTTTTGCTGGCGGCTCCGCTGCTGGAAGTTGAAGACGAAGACGTTGGCGTGCTGGTCGCAACGCCGGAATCCAGCGCTTGGACATCGCTGATCGTGATGGTCACTCCGCCACCATCATCAATTACTTGCGGAGGCGTAATGCCTGACGAAGCTGACGAGGCATTCGATCCGCCGCTGCCAGCCGTGTCAGCCAATGCCAGCGCATAAATTTCTCCCTTGCTGCCAATGGTCAAATCACGAATTTCCCGTTGCGCCGAATCAAAAAGCGTAAACGCTTTGCCCTCTGGAGAAATCCGCAACACCATTCCGCCCGGATCAGTTCCGGCAATGATGTTTCCGGCGGCATCCACTTTCAGCACCGTGATGTTGGTTTGCGTTGTGTTGACCAGCGGAGCACCCGTTCCATCGGCGTTGACGCGATAAATAATGCCTTTGTCTCCCGTGCCAACCAGCAAGCGGCCTTGCAGGTCGAACGCTAATGACCAGATGTATTTTGTCTTCGGTTCGAAAAACACTTTGGCTTCGCCGCCGGGCGTAATGCGATACACCTTTCCGTCCGGCGAAGTTCCAGCGTAAACATTTCCTGCGGCGTCAATTGCCAACGCCATCACATCCAGTTCGGAAGTTTTGTACAGCAGCGCGCTTTTGCCGCTCGCATCAACCTTGAACACGCGACCTTCGTGGCCCGTTCCCAGGTACACGTTGCCGGATTTATCCGCCACCGCAGACCAGACATAAGCCTGTTTGGTGTCGAACACTTCGGTCAGCGCCGGAGCCAGCGTGATCGTGCCACTGTCTGCGATTGAAACTCCATCGGCATCACCTTTTTCGACTTCGGCGCGAGTGTTAACCCGCCAGAAAACCGGGCCGCTGGCTGAAACGGTAAAGATGAACGTTGAAATAAGGGAAAGAGTAAGAAGGGATAAAAAAGTTTTTCGCATTCTGATTTGAATCCTGAGTTGAATTGCTGACGATTAAATCGGGTAATCTCCAATCCACTTTACCCATGGAAAATTGCCGTTGACGGCGTTGTATAAGCGCTTGTCGCCTGTATACAGGTCAAGCCCGTGGGTTTCAGCCAGAGCAAGGTAGGCAGCGTCGTAAACTGAACGTTGATATTGTATGGCTAATTGAAATGCTCGACTTTGATAAGGAAGAAATTGGTGGCGTTCAATGTTAATTACCTTGAAATCGGCAAGTGCAACGACTGCTTCTGCTTCTGTCAGGCGCGCTCTAGTTACAGCCACTTTGAGAACGTTACCAACTTCATAATCAAAAAGCATTGGCACCAGCAACTCAACCCGGCCCGCCACGAAATCATCTTGTAACGCGTCTGCTTGAGCGAGTTCGCCTTCGTCACGTAATCGCCACTTAATTGCAACCGATGAATCAATTACAAGTCGCTCAACGCTCACGGCCTTCCTCAATCATTTCACGGATATCCATCCCAAGTGGAGGCATTGCATCGCGCGCAGCACGCATTCGTTGGAAGATTTCTCTCTGGCTTTCAACCGAAGTGGGTTCACTCTCTAGGAAAACGATTGCCACGGGCACTTCTCCTTTCACTTCGGGTAACCGCTCTGAAGGCAGAAGTTTGAAATTTTTACCATCGTAAGTTGCTTGAACCGCAATCATACCTCCCCCTTTTCTTCTATTGATTGACCACATTGACGGTCAGCGTTCGCTGCCCGGAAATGACGAACTCAGCCGCGGGCAATTCCTTTTCAAAAACTGTCGCGGAAGCCGTTTTAACATAGCCGCCTGAGGTTCGTTCCGAACCGAGCGTGGCCAGCACAGATGGCGGCAAGCTGGGCAATTCTTCGTTGTTGATGACTGCACCAGATTCGCCACGGGTGAGTTTGACGTACAGACGATCGGCTTTGCGAACCTTGTTCAACTCACGAACCAGATGGCTCAGCGATTTCGGCGAAAATCCCGTGCGCGGTTCCATGGCCTGAATCGAAGCTCCATCGCCAACGACGATCTGCAATGGGCCGAGTGGCGCATCTGCTGGAATTTCTATCGGAATGCGTTCGACATATTCGCTGCCGCTTTCAGTGCGGGCAAATGCCTGGATTTCAATCTTGTCGCCGGGCCGAACTTCCGAACGGTTAATCCACAACCGGTCAAGCTGGCCCGTGCTGCGCGCATCGCGCGAAGTAATGTCAAAACTGATTTTTTCCAGCTCCACATCGCCGAAACCGCTGTTTAGCAACGTGCTGATCGGTTTGGACAGCGCAAATGCCGCAGCCAGCGGCGCGTTCATCGAAACCGACAAACGGTTTTCAAAACTGATGTCCGGCTGATTTTTCAGCTTGATGCTGCTGTTGATTTGCAGCGTCGAATCGCCGATGGCGCGTTCGGTCGAAGAGATGGTCGAAATAATCGTCATCTGCATCAGGATCGGCGTCAGAAACCGGTCGGAAACAACATCAAAATTGTACGTCTGTTGTTTGCCCAGACTGGTTTTCAGATTGATTGTGACAGGAATCATCTTCGGCGTTGTTCCCAGTTCGCCGTAAATTCCGGTCGAACGGTCGCCGCTGATCGTTCCGACCATTTCGGTCGGGAAACTGATTTTGAACGATGTCGCCTGGCTGGACATCACCGTCACAACTTCCCCTTCGTGCATCGGGAAGTCTGAAACACCCAGGCTCAAGAATGGATGGCCAAACGCGTAAATCCGATTGCCATCGCGATACGTCACCGTTCCAGCCGCCGCCATCGAATAATCTCCGCGAACCAGCGGAACAACAATTGTCGAACCGGGCTTCAGCGTTTCGGCGGTGGCTTTTTTCAGTTGAGAAATTGGCGCAGAACCTGCAACACCAGCCACAGGCGAAAACCCCCAGGATTGAAACAGCGGAGCAAAGCGCGCCACGACTTCCGGCGAAACGCCGCTGATGGACAATGGCGTAGCAATCGGCATCAAAACCTGCCCAGTTCCCGGTGCAGCAACAGCTTGCGAACCACTCGCGCCTGCTTTGCCACTCAGACCTTCAACAAAGGTTTTATATTCGCTGGAATTTGCATTGAAGGAAATTTCCGAAAACGATACTGGACGCGGCTGATCGGTTTTCGTTTCGATTTTCCGTTGGTCGAAAACCTTCAGCATTTCGCCAATTGGCGTAATTCCGGCGATTGGGTCTTTGGCGAATTGATAACCGAAAGCGACGGCTCCAAGCAGCTTGCCGTCAATGTAAACCGGCGAACCGCTCATTCCCTGGAAGACTCCCATGTGGTCATAATCATCGCCAAGCAATTTTGACAGCACGGCGTTTTGCCCCGGATTCGGAAATCCGGTCAGCACCCCCAAAATCTCCAAATCGAATTTTTTGGGTTCGCTGCCGCTGACCACGGTGTAGCCAACGGCGCGCATTCCAATTTTGACTTTCTCGACCGGGAAAAAGTCGCCTTTTGGATCAGGCTTCTGGGGAGTTTGGCCAAAGATCGGGAAAGCAAAGCTCGCTGCGAATAGCAGAGAAATCACCAATCGCCTCATATTGTTTGTTACCTCTCTAGACGTGATTGCCAAATTGCTGGAATAGCAAGGCGCGGGCAATATACCACAGGCCATTGCAGATTGCGGATTGGGGACCATACGGATGATGAACAACTGCTTTCGGATGGCTTGCAAATTTTATTCGACCAATCCGCGACCTACCTCTTCTTATCCCCGTTTCGGCAAGCTGACATTGCCAAGAATTGACTTACGTTCTCACATTCACAGGAGGGACTTATGCCGATCACGAGGCTTGGAAAAGCTCCCAGCGGAGCTGCAACCGGCAGACGAAAACGATTCGTTTCGCTGACGATTTTGATTCTGGCCGTAGCCTTTGCACTACATCAGTTCGACGGATTCAGGTCTTTCGCCGCGCTCATCGAAGGCCAGGATGACCCGAAAGCCTACCGCAAAATTTCTGGCAGCGATTGTGGCTATCTACAAAACCCTGAAGGATTCCGCAGCGCCGTCGCCCAACACCGAGAGATGGTTTCCGACGCTACAACGGCTGTCGCTGCTGCACTTAACGACACAGGTGCCCATCTGGTGCCACCGCAAAGCATCCCGCGCAAAAACTTCATAGACAACATCATTTTCGACCGAATGCAGCGCGACAGTGTGCAATCGGCTCCGATTTCAACCGATGAAGAATTTGTCCGCCGGGTGTATCTGGATATTAC
>CAZXHW010000718.1:0-4467 GCA_964639915.1 uncultured Heliomicrobium sp. | reverse complement strand
CGATGGCAGAAGACGGATTGTTCTTTGGCCGCATGAAATCGCTCAGCAAAACGACGCACGTTCCTGTATTTGCCATCGTCGTTCAGGCTGTCTGGTCTTGTTTGTTGGCACTATCGGGAACCTTTGATCAATTGACGGACTGTTTGCTGTTCGCTTCTTGGATTTTTTATGGCTTGGTGACTTCGTCCGTGTTCGTGCTGCGTCGAAAGATGCCGAAGGCTGAACGTCCATACAGAACTTTGGGCTATCCCATTGTGCCGCTGGTGTTCGTGTTGGTCGCAGCCTGGCTGATTTACAACACGTTGGTTGAACGTCCGGTCGAATCGGCAGTCGGCTTGGGACTGACGGTGATTGGCTTGCCGCTGTACTTTTACTTCAAACGGCGGAAGTGATTCGCTTGGTTTAGGATCATTTTGATTTGCTTCGCTTCGCCTTTTTCTTTGCGGGGCTGGGCAGGCTTTCAACCGCTGCGAGCAGGCTTTTGGGGGAAGGGAATTTGACGCGGTTGTAAATGTCGGCGAGTTTCAGTTTGCATTTGATAGAACTGATTTCGATTTCGGCGGTCAGGTCCGTTTCAATCGTAAACAGCCACTGGCGTTTGCTTTTCTGACGAACGTAATGCTCTACGCAAGGACGGTCCTGATAAATCAGAATGTAATCCGTCAGGGAGCTTAAGTTCTGGTAACGTTCCAGCTTGGTGCTGCGGTCATAAACTTCCGTTCGCGGCGACAAAACTTCGATGATGACAGTTGGGTTGAGAATTACATCTTGCTGTTGATCGTGAAAAATTGGCTCGCCGCAGACGACGGTCAAATCGGGATACGAAAACAAATCCATCAGGTCGGTTCTGATTTTTTGGTCCGAAGTGTAGCCAACACAACTTGTATTCTTAATTAGCGGATGCAGTTCTCCGGCCAGATTGAAACAAATTTGATTGTGTTTGGGGCTGGCTCCAGCCATTGCATAAATATGACCATCCAAATACTCATGCCTGGTGTCGGAGCTTCGTTCGAAAGCCAGGTATTCTTCGGGACTGTATTCGTAACTGAGTTTTCTTTGCGGCGTCGCCATGCTTGTTTCTCCAGTTATGATTCGTTTGACCGGCGGCAATCTTAAACAAAGCCTGATTAGTTGTCATTTGTTCATAAGAGTCCAAAGGAGCATCATTCAATGAAAAGATTCTTTGTCATTATTACGTTGATTGGTTTGTTCACTGTTGCGGCCGTTGCTCAGGAAGCCAAAGTTGAAACCGGCACGATCAATGGCGCAGCCTTCCGCATTGAAATGCCTGCCACCTGGAACAAAGGCTTGGTGATGTATTGTCACGGCTACCAAGTCGTCGGCACGCCCAACAATTTTGAAAATTCGCGCGCGCAAGCTTTGCGCAAGGAGTTTCTGTCGCGCGGATTTGCCTTTGCTGAATCGGCTTACAGCACGCAAGGCTGGGCGGTGAAAGAAGCGGTGGAAGACACGGAAGCCTTGCGGCGCTATTTCGTCACGAAGCACGGCAAGCCCAACGAAGCGATTGTGCTGGGCCATTCCATGGGCGGAGCCATTACGATTGCGACCATTGAAAAGTACCCGGAAGTGTACGATGGCGCGTTGCCGATGTGCGGCCCGCTGAACGTCATCCTGAACGGGTTTCAGGAACGCATTTTCGACATGCTGGTGACGTTTAATTTCCTGTTTCCGAATGTTGTTGGTTCGCTAACCAACCTGCCGCAAGGCGCAAAGCTTGACGCTGCGAAAGCCAAAGCTGCGATAGATGCCGCGCCGGAAAAAGCCGCGATGTTTGCCAAACATTACAGTCTGGGCTCTGCAGCGGAACTTCCAGGAGTTCTCCAATTTTGGTACGAAATCGTCCGCGAGCTGCAAGTTCGCACAGGCGGCAATCCCTTCGACAACCGCAACACAATTTACGATGGCTTTGATGACGACGTGGCGCTGAATCGCGGCGTCAAACGTTACGCCGCTGACGCCAAAGCGCGCGAATATCTGCGCCAGCATTATTCGCCAACGGGAAAGATTGCCGATCCCGTGCTGACGATTCACACAACCTACGATCAATTGATTCCCGGACGGTACGTCAGCCAGTACGACGAATTCGCCCGCGTTGCCGGAACGCAGGATTTATTTGTCGCCAAGTTCGTTGTCGCCAAAGGGCATTGCAACTTTACGCCAGCGCAAACCGGCTCGGCTTTTGACGAACTGTTGAAATGGATTCGGGAAAAGAATCGGCCAACAGCAGGCGAGATCAAATAGGCCGGCTATTTTCGAGCATTTGACCTTGTGCCAAAAAGTCAAATTTGCCGCCTCTGACAGCGGTCGTTATAATGCGCCCGCAACTTTCCACCATGCTGAATTCAACCAAACAACCGCGTTACGAAGCTGTCATTTTTGATCTGGATGGCACGTTGGCGAACACGTTTTCAACTGTGTTGCGCCTCTTTAATCGCGTGATGCTGGATCGAACTGGCCGCCACTGGAAGCTGGAAGAGTTGATTCCGTACTTTGGCCCGCCGGAAAGCGTGATGTTTCAGCGAATGTTTCCCGCCGCCGAAATCCATGAACCGATGATTGATGATTACTTCCGGTTCAGCCGCGAAGACGGTCACGAAATCAAACCCTTTGACGGCATCAGCGAGCTGGTCACTGAATTGAAAAACTCCGGCATCAAGCTTGGCGTTTTCAGTGCTGCCAACACGGAAGCCGCGCGGATTCGCGTCGGGCATGCCGGGTTGCTGGATTATTTTGACGAAGTGCTGGGCGGAGATTCAGTTGCCAACAGCAAACCGCATCCGGATGGATTGTTGCATTTGATGGACAAGTTCGATGTTGATCCGCTGGCAACGGTTTACATTGGCGATATGGTTGCCGATGTTGAAACCGGACGAGCGGCAGGGGTAACGACTGTGGCCGTGACTTGGGGAGCGGCCAAGCGGGAAACGTTGGCGGCGGCCAACCCTGACCATTTGATTGATCACCCCAAATTGCTCAAGAACGTCATCACCTCTTGAAAATAAACTGTAAATCTCAACGTAAGTTATGTCACTCAATCTAAACGGTATTATTGCGGCGTTGCCGACGCCTTATGGCTATGACGGCGAAATAGATCACAACAAGCTTCGAGACAATGTCCAGAAGTGGAATCAAAGTGATCTGCTTGGATATTTGATTCTGGGTTCGACCGGCGAATTTCCGCATCTGACGACGGATGAAAAACTGGCGGTGATCGAAACCGTCCGCAACGCGATGGCTCCGGAAAAGCTGCTGCTGGTTGGCACCGGAGAGCTTTCAACGCGGCAGACGATTGAAATGACTCGGCGCGCGCACGATTACGGCGCTGATGGAGCGGTCGTCGTCACGCCGTTTTATTACAAGAAAATTCTCTTTGATGAACACCACATTGCGCATTACGAACGCATTGCCGACAGCGCGCCGATTCCGGTGCTGGTTTACATGATTCCGCAATTCGCCGGAGTCAGCTTGATGCCCGAAACCATCGCGCATCTGGCCGAACATCCGAACATTGTCGGTTTGAAAGAAAGCTCTGGCGATCTTTCGGCGATGAAAGATTTGTTTCGCGATTTGAAAACGACCGAGTTCAACGTGCTGGTCGGTTCGCCTGCGATTCTGCACGAAGCCCTGGAAGTTGGTTGCTCCGGCGCAGTGTTGGCCGTTGGCTGTCTGGCTCCGAATGCGTCGTGCGCGGTTCGCCAAGCTTGGCAGGAAGGGCGTTACGAACAGGCCAAAGAAATCCAGGGTCGCTTGGCCAAGCTGGCGCGCGCTACGTCGTTGAATGGGATTGGCCATTTGAAAGCGGCGATGGATGTCGTCGGACTTTACGGATTTCTGTCGCGTTCGCCAATGCCCAATCCGACTGACGAAGAGCGTAAGGAAATTGCCGAAGCCATCGCCGAAAGCGAACTGTTTGAAAAGAACGAAGCTGGCATCTGGGTTGAGAAGAGTTATTACTTTGTCAACGAATATGCCGACTGATAAAGAAGGATTGAGGGAAAGAGGGATTGAGGGATTTGGGGAAGAAAAGAGATTGCTGCTCTTGCCCTTGATCCCTCTTTCCCTCCGTCTCTCAATCTCTCTGTCACCGAAAGAGGGAGAAGGATGACCGACCACCAAACGATCAAGTTCAGCGACATTCCGAAAACATCAAAACTCTACAAAGATTTTCTGTACGACTTCAGCCAGGTTTCTCAATTTTATCAACCCGAAGGATTGGACATTGCTTCGCTGGTTCCGCGCGCCACACAAGTGACGGCGCAGACGTTTCACCGCGACGCGGTTGCTGACGTTCTGGCAGATCAAAACCGTCAAGCTGGCGCGGGCGAAGAAACTTTTGCCAACATCGAACGGCTGCGGCAAAACGATTCGGTTGTTGTCATTACAGGGCAACAAGCCGGACTTTTCACCGGCCCGCTGTACACGATTTTCAAGGCGCTGACGGCGATC
>CAZXHW010000717.1:0-4467 GCA_964639915.1 uncultured Heliomicrobium sp. | reverse complement strand
AAAGGCTGGCAGCGACCGGTTTCGCCGCCGCCAGCACGTGTTCGATCATTGGGCGTCCGTGGATTCCAAGCCAGGCTTTGTCTGTTCCCATGCGTGAACTCCGGCCTCCGGCTTGGATGAACGCATGAGGGTTGGAATTGGCAAGGTATCTCATTTACCTGAATAAACCCGTCCTTCTTCAATCATGTTGCGTTTGTTATCACTGTGCCAACAGATTTGTAGCGTCGCTAAAGTCCGATCTCACCTTGTCCAGCAAGTCACGAGTTGTCTGTTTGGCAGATTCCGGAGTTGCCGCGAAATAAGCACTGACTGCATCTTTAAGATAAGAAGAAAGAAAGCTCTTGGCTTCGTCAATTGTTTGTCGGATCTCTTCCACTTCCCCATTCTTGTTTTTTGAAAGGAGAATCAGGTTGTCGTCTTTATCGAAATTCAGCCCTCCGCCACAACCGACTCCTGGAGGAACGCAGGAACCGTCTGGACAGGATTCCCATCCGTCCGGGCAACCTTGATTTCCCAACAACAATTCAGGGTTTGGAATATTAGACTTCCATTCACGGGAAAAACGATTCAGGGAAAGATACAACGCTTGCAGAAGCTGAATTTTACTGCTGTTGTCTGGGGCTTTATCAAATGCCTCATCTAACTCTTGTTGAATAGAACCTGCGGTACTACTAAGAGTGACATCAGTTATCTCTGGCATGGGATTGACTCCTTTGAGTGAAGATCGTTGGGATTTCACGAACTATTGCGGAAAATACTTTTTGCACCGCAATCAAGTTCGCCATTCGGACAAATTTGAGAGAGGGAATTGACTACTGGAGCAGACAAATCAGATTTCCAGTCAGTTCCTATTTGGAAAGGCGCATTCCGCAGGCGAAAACCGCCACACCCAGCAAAAATTCTGAAAGGGATAGCCTATTTTTCTGAACGCTCAACCAACGAAGCAAGCACCCAGCTTGATTGCCTGCTATAAAATAAAGTCTTTCCATCTGGCGACCAGGCGATACCAGAGTAATAAGCGGTGGTGTCGTTGTTATTTGTCACTCTTTTCATTGCGCCCGAATTGGCAGCAACAATTTCAATGTTATCTCTGCCATCTTCTCTGGAAACGATGGCAATTTGTTGTTTATCGAATGATAACGTTGCACTGTGCAAATATGCAGACTCAATCTGACCTATGATCTCTGGCTTTTTGTTGTCACTGGCAACTTTTAGCAACGTGATTTTCTGTGGACGTGTTGAACCAGCCTGACCAACCGCAAGATAAATGCCTGTGCCCGTCGCAGACCAACCAAGAACCCGCAAGGGAGATTCGGTCTCAAACAACGTTTCGGATTTTCCTGACGCAATGACCAAAAGGCTTTTTTTTCCTTTTGAGAAATGTGGCGAAGCTCCTGATGTGTAAGCGATCTTGCTGCCGTCCGGTGACCAGAAAGGAGAAGTAATCCGAACATTCGGATCGGTATTATTTGTAAGCTGGGTCGCGGGTGATCCACTGTCGGCAACCGTCCATAGATTTTCCTGCCCAGATTTTGCGGAAAGGTAGGCAATGCTGGAACCGTCCGGTGACCACTGATAATTTGAATACAAACGATAATAGGGAATTCCAGTTTGCCCGGCCATCGAAATTCCGTCAGCCAGCATGGCGAGAGCGCCTCCGTTGGTATTCATCTTCAGAAGTTCAGTCTTGCCATTGGTAATACGCAGAAAAGCCAATATGTTGGCCGTGGAAGACCATTTGGCATTAAAACCTGGAGAAACAAGCTGAACAGGTTTGCTCTCCGGATCAATTGGTTTAATCGAAATCGCCTCGTCCAGGATTACCGTGTTACTTGACGACTGAAAAGCAATTTGCTGCCCATTCGGCGAAACTTCAGGAAAAAGCTGAATTCCGAATTCCGCGGTGTGAGCGGTTTCTTTACCAGTGCGAAGGTCGCAGGAAAATATGTTCGCGTTTTCACGCTCTCCAATAGAGATGATCTTATCCCCTGTCGGAGAAATGGTTGGCGAGTTGTGGTTGTCGTCACTGCTAAAGACCAATTGCTCCGGCTCAGTTCTGTCCACCCAGCCAAGATAAATTTGGCGGCGTCCCGCGCGATTTGAGCTGAATGCAATTCGTTGACCATCGGGAAACCATGCCGGGTAACTGTCAGAGCCTTCCCCAAACGTAATTTGCCTGGGGCTACCTCCACCTATTGGAACAACAAAGACGTGATACTTCCCTTCGGCCTTATCCGTATAAGCGATCTCCTTACCATCTTGTGAAACCCGAAATTGTGTAGCGGCCGAATTGCCTGCAACAAAGTTCGTTACCTGTGAGACCGCGCCGGAATCCAAATTCACTGCAAAGAGATTCGGGAGGATTGCATAAAAAATTTTCTGGCCATCGGAAGACCAGCTCACCAAAGTGGCCTCAGTCAGATCCATTTCTTTAATCAGCTTTGGTGTTTCGTTTCCAAAGTAGGGAACTGACCAAAGGCCTTTTGTGCCTCCACGCTCAGAGATAAAGGCAAGCGATTGGCCGTCCGGGGCCCAAATAGGATTCCGATCTTTCCCTTTTCCATCCGTAATTTGCTTGGCGTCTCCGCCAGCAAGCTGTTTCACCCAGATGTCGCTGCCCTGCTCTTTGCTTAGACTGTAGGCAATGAGCTTGCCATCCGGCGAAAATTCAATGCGTGAAAGCGCTCCTCCACTGCTAATACGTACGTCAAACAGCTTGGTGATGCGTTGGGCAAAAGGTAATGGGGCTGGGGGCGGAGTGAGCAGATATTTTCTCGTGGCAAAAATAACAATCAGCAATCCAACCATTAGGGCAATCGCGATTAGGGGCTTCGACCATTTGCTTCCTCCCGGCCGCTGAGCGGTGTGAGCGTCAGATGAACTGCTTACGGCTGTTTGTCCGGATCGAGAAAATTGCGATTGGAACTCTAAGTCTTGTTTCAGGTTTTGCAGGTCAATCTGCAAATCACGGGCGGTCTGGTAACGGTCACGGGCTTCTTTTGCCAATGCTTTGCGAACGATGCGTTCCAATTCATCCGGCGTATTAGAGGCGAAATCCGACAGAGGTTCGGGTTCTTTGTGGATGATTGCGGCAATCACATCGGCAGAGGTTTCTCCGGCAAAAAGCGGCTGGCGGGCGATCAGTTCGTAAAGCACGACACCCAGACTGAAAATGTCCGTGCGCGCGTCAACGTTACCACCTCGCGCCTGTTCGGGCGACATATACCGCAACGTTCCCAGAATCATTCCCGGCTGAGTTTTGACAACTTCTGGCTGGGTCTTTGCAGAGGTATCCACCAAATCTTCCGGCAATGATCGCCGAACATCCAGTTTCGCCAATCCAAAATCCAGCACCTTCACCAATCCGTCCGGGCGCAGCATGATGTTTTCCGGTTTGATGTCGCGGTGGACGATGCCTGCGTGATGCGCGGCATCCAGAGCCGCAGCGGTTTGCATGGCGATGTCGAGCGCTTTTTTCAGACTCAACTCTTCATACGACAGCACCTGCCGCAGCGTTTGGCCTTCGATAAATTCCGTGGCAATAAAATGGGTTTTGCCTTCAGTGGTTTCGGCTTCGCCGATTTCGTGGATGGTAATGATGTTCGGATGGTTCAGTCCGCTGGCGGCTTTGGCCTCGCGGACAAATCTTTGCAGCCGGTCCCTGTCCGACGTGAATTGAACAGGCAAAAATTTCAGCGCGACATTGCGTTCCAATTTGTTGTCGTGCGCCAACCAGACTTCGCCCATGCCGCCTGCGCCGATGCGGGAAATGATGCGGTAATGGTTGAAATTTTGCACTGGCAAAGGCAGCGTCTTTTCCTGAGCCAACGCTTCTGCTTCCAATTCAAACGCATTTTGTTGCAGAAAATTGCCAGCGCGGTCGTGCGCAGCGAGCATGGATCTGACTTCATTCCCCAATGTTTCGTCGCCAGCGCAAATGTGAGTGAGAAAGACCTCTCGACGCTCCGAATCCAATTCCAGAGCTTCGTAACAGAGCTTTTCAATTTGTTGCCAACGTTCTGGGGTCAACGCCTTAATCCCTGTTTTGTCGAGATATGAAATAGGCAAATTAGCCGACGCTTCACTTACAGCTATGGCGCTTGGCTCGCTGATACCTGGCTGGATGTCACCTCCGCCAGATCACAGTTTTCAGACTGTTATTGAATTTGCAGGAAATATAAATCGAGCGTGGCTGAAATCTACCATAGCTCTCTTTGAACTCGCTATTGAACTTTAGTCTTAGGCACTCCGATTGGAAAATTTCCGGCTTGCAGAAGCGAGCGATGAAAGAAACCGTGAGTTAGTTCACGAAATTGGATGGATTGCGGTGCGGCAGGGGCGGAGAAACCTGCCGCACAAGGTTACCAACTACTTTAATTACAAGCTTCAAACAGCCCGGCCATGCCTTGACAACCACCGATGCACATCGTCACAATGCCGTACTTCGCTTTGCGGCGGAGCATTTCA
>CAZXHW010000716.1:0-4479 GCA_964639915.1 uncultured Heliomicrobium sp. | reverse complement strand
TGTCACTCCGGCGGCAATTCGATTGGGCGAAACGATTTTTGATTCGATCCGCCATCAGGATATTCTGCTGCATCATCCTTATGAATCGTTTGCGCCGGTAGTTGAATTTCTGCGCGCCGCCGCACGCGATCCGCATGTGCTGGCCATCAAACAAACGCTTTACCGCGCTGGCAAAGATTCGCCAATTGTCGAAGCCTTGATTGAAGCCGCCGAAAACGGAAAACAGGTGGCGGTGCTGGTTGAACTGAAAGCCCGCTTTGACGAAGAAAACAACATCAACTGGGCAAAGCGGCTGGAAAAAGCCGGCGTTCACGTGGTTTACGGCTTGGTTGGATTGAAGACACACGCAAAAGTCACACTAGTCGTCCGGCAGGAACGCAACGATTTGCGCCGCTACGTTCACCTGGGAACGGGAAATTACAATCCGGCGACGGCGCGCATTTACACGGATCTTGGGTTGTTCACCTGTCACGATGATTACGGCAAAGACGTGTCGGAACTATTCAATTACCTGACTGGATATTCGCGGCAAGTGCGGTACAGAAAATTGCTGGTGGCGCCTGTAAATTTGCGCCAGAGCTTCACGGAAATGATCCGCCGAGAAATCGCCCACCACCAAGCCGGCCGTCCCGCAGGCATCACGGCCAAATTCAACAGCTTCACCGACGCCGGAATGATCGAGGAAATGTACAACGCTTCGCGCGAAGGTGTGCCGATTGATTTATTGATTCGCGGCATTTGCTGTTTGCGACCCGGCTGGCCCGGACGAAGCGAAACCATTTCCGTCGGCAGTGTCGTTGGGCGCTTTCTGGAACATTCCCGCATTTACCGTTTTTTGAACGGCGGCGAAGAAGTTGTTTATTTGGGCAGCGCCGATTTGATGAACCGCAACCTGGATCGCCGCGTCGAAGTTCTCTTCCCAATTGAAGACCCGCGCTTGAAGGACCGCATCACCCACGAAATCCTGACACCTTCGCTAAAAGACAACGTCAAAATGCGCTGGCTGAAAATGGATGGCGGTTACACCCGTCCGCGCGTCGCCGACGAAAAACGATTCAACCTGCAAGAACACCTGCTCGAACCTGCACTGAATACTTAAGCATTTTTGTCAGCACAGGGTCTTACAGATCCCTCTTTAGCATTATGTTTTTAATTGCGTCTGGAATCAGGGAGCCATTGGCGGTTGGCTTCTCTCAGGAAGATCCCCAATAAATATCGGTTTGTAAGAAACTCAGTGTCGGCGGCTAAGTCCTCTGCTGCGGAAATGATGATGGCAAATTTGTCATCTGGCCTAAGGCTGGGGGAATGACCTCTGGACAAATCGCTTGAGTTACCATCATCATTTCTAAAAGTTGGCCGGGACGCAAAAGCAACCGGTTAAAATGACATTCGCCATTTATGTATTTTCAGTCATTCTTACTTGGGGGCGAATTCGGACCTAGTCTTTGTAAACCCGTGGCTTATGACGGGCCGCTTTCATTGCATATGTCTGGCTTATAAGTCTTTGGAGTTTGCTGGGAAAAAGCTGGGAAATTGTTTACGGCCTCTATGTCTAACCAGATCAACCTTTTAACTTTCGGAAAATTTACGTTGGACCTGCAACAACAGGTATTGTTATCTGAAGGGAAGCACGTTCCACTGGCTCCAAAGGCGTACGAAATTCTCGTTACATTGGTTGAGAACAGAAGCCGCATTGTCACCAAAGAAGAACTCATGGCTCGTGTCTGGCCAGACACGGTTGTTGAAGAAATCAACATTGCAAAAAATATCTCGCTTCTGCGAAAAATTTTAGGAAATGGCAACGCAGGAAACGACAAGACAGAAAATGGCAAGGACTTTGACGAAAAGGAAAATGGCCAATCTGACCAAAATGCGTACATCCGCACGATTCCAAAGCGGGGATACCAGTTCGTGTACGCAGTTCAGGAAATCGAAGTTAGTTCCTTAGCGGCCTCACAACAAATGTCTTCCTTGGCTGTTATCGGCCAAGCCTCAAATTCGGAACAGGAAATTCATCCCGATGAAACGCTTCTGGAACCAGTTACCCAGAAAGACAAGGCTGTTTTGCGGCGCTGGCGTTACTTGGCCTTATTAGCCACGCTTGTTGTAATTATCATGGCGGCAATATCTTTTCTGCCACACAAATCCAGCCAGCAGAGCAAAAGCATTGATGTGAGCAAGCTGAGACAAAATCGTCTCTATAGCTGGAAAGGTGGATTTGTTGTTGATCCGGGATCAGTCAGGGCGTCATACGACGGCAGCATGATCGCTTTTACAAAAGGAGATGCCGAACAAACCGATATTTATGTTCAGCAACTCGCAGGCGGAAAAACCTTTGCCGTGACGACCGAAGACTGGCCCGATTACAGCCCAATCTGGTCCCCCAATGGACAAAAAATTGCCTACCTTTCCAAACGCCAGAATGGCAATGAACTATGGATCGTTCCTTCGCTTGGCGGCAAAGGAGAAATGATCCGTCCTTTAGGGGACACCTACTTGCAATTGCTGCGCTGGTCGAAGGATGAATCAAAGATATTTTATGTGTCCACGCAAGATTTGTTTGTGCTGGAGTTGAATTCCGGCCAAGTATCCAGACTCACAGATTTTGCGTCTGTTGAATCGCCGAAAAGTGGAACTACCGTTTCCGACGACGAAAGAAAGATCGCTTATGTACAGCCAGTCAAAGGCTCTACACGCATTTTCGTGGCTTCGCTGAATGGCACTTCCCCGGTTCAATTGACCGACGAAGGGGATCACAACGTCTCGCCCGTGTGGTTCGCTGACGGCAATCGGATTCTGTATCAATCAACCAGTAATGGCGTTAATCAGCTCTGCATCGCCTATCTGGATGGACGAAAACCCATTCAATTGTGGTCAAGCTATGATGATATAACTCCTGCCCATGTCTCGGCAGATGGCAGAAAAATCTTTTACGTTGCAACCAGCAAAGGATCAGATTTCTTTCGCCGCGATTTGGAAACTGAAGCCGAAATACAATTTACCTCTGACGGAACGTTGAAAGTTTGGCCTGACGTTTCTGCTGATGGAAAAACAATCGTCTTACAAAAGGCGGGAAATGGCTTCAACGTTCTTCATAGTTCGCTGCTGGCAACGAATGTCGGCGACGCTGGTGCGAATCCTGAATTGATGGAATTAGTGACTGAAGGATTCGACTCTCGCTGGTCGCCACTGGGTGACCGGTTGGCATTTCTTCGCGAGACGAAGGGTATTTATCACTTATGGACTGTTAGAAAGGATGCCGCAGAGCCAAAACAACTTTCCACAATTGGTGTCATGCCAAACGGATTTAGCACTCAACCTTATGACTGGTCTCAGCCTTATAATTACCATTGGTCGCCTGACGGAAAAACATTGGCTTTTAGTGCATTTCAACCGCCAGCGATGAATATCTGGCGAATTTCTGCCGATGACAGAACAGAAATGATGTTGACCAATAACAACGATCCGGCAATCAAACTTATCTCACCGATTTGGTCGCACGATGGAAAGCGGTTGGCATATTTGGCTCAAACTAAAGCCAGTGGCAAAGCTCCCAGAAGCATCATGGTTTATGAAGATGGGCAAACACGGGCTATTTTCCAGACCGAATCGCGTTTGCGTATGTTGGGTTGGTCAGCACAAGGAGATCATTTTCTAGCCGGATTAGTTGCACCCGAGGAAACTGGGGCAACATCAAAGTTGAGGTTGATCCGGATTTCCCTGGCTCAAAACGAAGTCGAATTTCTTGGAGAATTTCCCACCACCTACTTCAATAGATTTCGGCTGTCTCCAGACGGAGAAATGCTTGGTTACGTCTCGCGTCAGAATAATAGTGACAATATCTGGGTAGCCACATTGGCCAACGGCCATCAAAAGGTACTTACTGCCAACACTGACCCCTACCAATATTTATCCGGACCAGCCTGGCTGCCGAATAACAAAGCATTCTACTTCAGCAAGCATTCGATCTTGACCACCATCCGAAGCATAGAAAACTTCGAATAAATTCTCTTATGCTTGATCGCCCTGCCCGCATATTGTTTGATTATGTATGCTGAGTGCTCATCAAATTTCATCTTCCCTCTTCAAGGAGCAATAAATGAAACCTTCTCGACTGACCGAGTTTCTGGCCAAGATGGAGCCGAACAGCGTCGCCATCTTTCCCAGCGCGCATGAAGTTCGCCGCAATCAAGATACGGATTTTGAGTTTCGACAGGACACAGATTTTTACTACTTGACGCGATTGAACGAACCCGATTGCGTCGCGGTACTGGCACCGAATCATCCTGAACATAAATATGTCTTGTTCGTTCGTCCACGCAAACGCGAAGAAGAAATCTGGACGGGATTGCGCGCCGGAGTCGAAGGTGCTGTCCGCGATTTTGGAGCCGACGCTGCTTACGACATTGCCGAGCTGGATCAGGTGTTGCCGAAATACCTGCAAAATGTTCACACTCTTTATTACCGATTTGGCCAGAG
>CAZXHW010000715.1:0-4483 GCA_964639915.1 uncultured Heliomicrobium sp. | reverse complement strand
CGAGCGGGTGCGAACAGTTCTCCTATGCCTATGATCGCGCCGTGGCCGTAGCCGATCCTTCAGATGTACACACCGGAAAAACCAGGACTTCCACACGCATAAACGACTTCGTCAATCGAGGGCCAGAGTTCGATGGAATTTACATTTACCCGCCGCTGCTGGCTGCTTGTTGTCAGATCGTTGGAGGACCGTTCAAACTCAGCGGCATGCGCGCGAGAACACTCAATCCTGGCGCACCGACGGAACGGCTTCATGTGGACGTTAAGCATCACGCCAATGGGTGGCCGTTGGTCGGCTGCATCCTAATGGTTGATGCCTTTGATGCCGAGAACGGCGCTACGCGTTTTGTGCCAGGATCCCATTTGCAGCCGCGAGAGCCCAGTGAGGTGATGAACAATCCACAAGAGCCCCACGAAGAACAAGTCCTGGCGTGTGGTCCAGCAGGGTCAGTCATCATTTTCAATGCTTCGGTATGGCATAGCCACGGCGCAAACCGGTCAGCCAGACCGCGGCGTTCGATACAAGCTCACTTTGTACCACGAGAGGCTCAAGCATCGCCCGACGACCACTCCCTCCGCATGCGCCCGGAGACTCTGCTACGGATCAGTGATCTAGCGAAGTATGTTTTGAATGTTGGAACGTCCAACAAGCTCGTGCACGCGACGTGCGAAGACGCACGCGCGTGATGGGCGGCGTTATGCCGCCAGAATTAGAGTGTACTGCACCCATTTGATTTGGATCTTATGAACCTACTTGCCAACCTTGACCATCTCTACGATGAATGCAAGAGGAACCAATGGTTGCGTTACTTTGCCGTCTTTTGCCGGGTCGCATTGGCCCTGGGGTTTATCCCTTCTGGCATCGTAAAAGTTATGGGGGAGCGGTTTACCGCGTTACCCTCGAATCATCCACTGGGCCACTATTTTGACGCGTTATATCTGACCGGCTTTTACTACAGGTTTATCGGCGTGAGCCAGTTGACCGCGGCGCTGCTGTTGCTCATTCCAAGGACGACGTTGCTGGGAGCGATTCTCTATTTGCCGATTATCTTCAACATTTGTGTTCTGACCTATGCGACCCGTTTTGAAGGCACTCGCATCGCTACGATCATGCTGTTGGCAAACTTGTATTTGCTGTGTTGGGACTATGCGCGGTTGAAATACGTTCTGCCTCTTACATCATTCAGCCACGTTGGGAGCCACGCCGGGGGCCACGCCGGTAAAACGCCAAATCAGAAAATGTCTGGCAAGTTTCCCTGGATATTTTTTGGATGCGCTGTTGCAGCCGTCGTTTTAGTCATCGTCGTCAATAACTTTGTGTACGACATTCGCCCCGGCAATTCTCAGCTAGAGTGCACGAACGGGTGTGCCAATAATGCTCGCCCGGACGCCTGCAAGCGTTTCTGCAATTGCATTTACAATGAGGGCAACCCCTTGAATATGTGCTTGAAGGAATACGGAAAAAGATAGGCTAGAAAAATGACAAAAAAGAGATAAAGGCAACCCTCTTTTCTAACCCAACACAACAACGATTAGGAGGTGTTCTATGGAACAAGACGCAACAACATTGAAATATATCAAATACGCTGCGGTCACAATCAGCGGCTTGATGATGGCAGGAATCGCGACATTGATGTTTCTAGCACGTGGGACAGGAGAAGACATCACAGGGATTGTCGCGCCCGCATTACTGATCACGCTTCTTTCGGGAGTAGTGGCAATCGTTGCGGCTGTTCTCCAAAGACGCAGCAGTTAAATGTAGAAACACGCACGAAGTAAGTGTTGCGCCCTTACTGCGTGCGGGCTTCTGCAATATCCAGCAAGCAAAATCAGAACACAATGAAGAACATAAGTAATCATCGTTTCTTTTTCCGTCTAATGGCTACTTCCTTGCTGATTGGAACATCGGTTTATGCACAGGACAAAACTGCCGAGGTTGACAAGATATTCAGTTGGACCAAACCGAACGAGCCCGGATGCGCGGTTGCCGTTTCGCAGAACGGGAAAATCGTCGTGAACAAAGCCTACGGCTCAGCGGACCTCGAGCGTGATGTTCCGATCAGCACGAATACGGTCTTCGACGCCGGTTCGGTGCGGAAGCAGTTTGTCGCCGCAGCGATCCTGCTGCTTGTCGAAGAGGGAAAACTGTCTCTCGCTGACGACGTCCGCAAATACATTCCGCAGTTGCCTGATTACGGTCACAAGATTACGGTGGATCATCTTCTTACTCATACTAGCGGCATTCGTGACTGGCAGCCCTTGCTCAACCTGGCGGGCGGCGACCCGGACGCGATGACCATGATTATGCGCCAGCGCGAACTCAATTTCGTTCCCGGCGAAGAATGGTCCTATTCGAACAGCGGCTATGTGCTGTTGCCGGAGATCGTCGCGCGCACGAGCGGAATGTCGTTTTCCGAATTCGCTCGCAAACGCCTGTTCGAGCCGTTGGGGATGAAGCTGACGACATACGTTGATGATCCGCTCCGCCTGATCAAGAACCGGGCGCTGGCCTATAAGAAAGAGGCGACCGGTTGGAAAATGGACATATATCTCGGCAACGAGCGCGGCGGAGCCGGCGGCCTGTTCACGACGGCAAGCGACCTCGTCACGTGGAACGACGCATTGACCAATAACCGCCTTGGCCCGTTTGTCACCCAGAAACTTCAGGAACCGACAACATTGAATAATGGCCGGAAGCTCAGCTACGCCCGCGGCCTGCAATTGGAGCCTTTCCGCGGCGGTGGCCAATTGGTATGGCATAGCGGCGGAGCGGCCGGGTACAGCACACTCGCGGGTCGTCTGCCAGAACAGGGCCTCTCTATAGCAATTACGTGCAACTCGGACGGAAGCGCCCGATCTGCATATGCCGGTCGCATCTTCAATTTGTTTCTACCTCCCGGCAGCATTTCTGAGGCTAACCCTTCGGGCAGCAATGCCAGAGGCGCAAGTGTAGCCACAGGTGACCTGAGCGGCCGAACGGGGATGTTCTTCGACGAGCAGACCGGTCAGCCGTTGCGCCTGGCGGTCAATAACAACGCTCTGGCAATCGCCGGTAGTGGCCCACTCATTGCCCTGGACACCGACCGTTTCCGTAACCAGCGCAAGTCTGTGTTTTTCATGTCGGAGGCAGAGTTCGAATTGCGGTTCCTATCAGCAGACCAGATCGAGATCAAAACAAAGGACGGGGTAACGACGAAGTACCGTCGGGGTCAGCCCTTCAAGCCAACTGCGGCTGAGCTTCAGGCTTTTGCCGGTCGCTACCATAGCAACGAGCTAATGGCTGTCTTCGAGATGACACCCGGTAAAGACAGCTTGATGGGCCAGGCGAACGATAGGCCCGGCCCACCGTTTGAATTCACGCCTGTTGATCGCGATACCTTCCAGTTTTCCGGTTTGATCCTTCGCTTCGTTCGGGACAAGGCGGGAAAGGTGACAGGGCTAGAGTACAGCAACCCGCTGCTCCGCAACGTCAAATTCACGCGGTTGAGCGACCGCTAAAACTTTCGCTAGACGCCAATCACTTCGCGGGCATCGTTGCGTGTCAGCCCGCGTGCTGGAACAGTTTCTGTTTCATCAGACAACAGTTCGGTCCCTGTCCTTTGTTATCTCGCACAAGCTTACTCGCATCGAAGCGCAATCATTGGGTCAACTTTTGTCGCCCTTCGCGCTGGGATCCAGCAGGCCAGCAGCGCTACCACAATCAACAGCGCCGAAATTACCGCGAAGGTCAGTGGATCAGTGGTTGTTATGCCGTAAACAAATTTCGACAATGTTCCTGCAATTGCCCACGCGGTCACAACTCCAATGACCACGCCAAGCAGCGCCAGCCGCATTCCCTGGCGCATCATCAACCGCAACACGTCACCCGCCGTTGCTCCCAATGCCATGCGGATGCCGATTTCGTGTTGCCGCTGCGACACAGCGTACGACGTCACGCCGTACACTCCAATTGCCGCCAGCAGCATGGCCGTCACTGCAAAAGCACCAAAAATCACCAAACTAAACCGCCGCGTGTCCAGGGAAGACGTGACCACATCGGGTAAAGTCTGGAATCGCAAAAAGGCTTCCCGGTTGAGCGATTCCGTGATGGAGCGCATGGCAGAAATGGTTGAACTTGCAGGAAGCGACGCGCGCACCACATAAGACTGATTGGACACTTGCCACCATTGCGGACGCTGCAAGGAATGGGCGTACACCGTTGGTTCGATGGGTTGATCCAGGCCACCATCGCGTATGTCCCCAACAATGCCGACGATGTGCAACAGGTCCTTATCGCCATCCATGTTGCCGAATTGAATTGTGCGTCCGATGGGGTCTTCGCCCGGCCAGTATTTTTGCGCCACCGATTGGCTGATGACGCACGCATCAGGTGCGCCGCTCTGGTCGGTTTCATCAAATACTCGTCCGCGCAACAGCGGAATCCCCATCGCCGCGAAATATCCGCCGCTGGCCAATCGGTAATCCGCATCGCCCGGAGTCGCCGG
>CAZXHW010000714.1:0-4484 GCA_964639915.1 uncultured Heliomicrobium sp. | reverse complement strand
CACCAGGAGCGCCTTTGCAAACCGCAACCACGCGCACGCAAACCGGCGTGCTGACCTGCGACGGCGTGACGATCCCGACCGGAGCAATGGCACTGGTCGGCAACGCGACGACGACGAATTCGACCGGCAGCGGCTACCTGACGCTGTGGCCAGCGGACGCGACGCAACCGTTTGCTTCCAGCTCGAACTTCGCAGCGGGCGTCAATCGCAACGCGCCCTTTACCGTAGGCCTTTCGCTCAATGGAGAGTTCAACATCTACACCGCGCGAACGACGGACCTGGTGATTGACGTGATGGGCTACTACAGCACGCAGACGAATGACGCCAACGGCCAAGGACTGCTGTTCAACTCGCTCGGCTCACCGCTGCGCTTGATGGACACCAGAGCGGGCCAGACGGCTTGTTACCAGCCGGGCGCGCCAATGACCGGAGGCACGGTTTACACGCAGGAGACCCAAATCGCCTGCACCAACCTGACCTCGGCGGCGAGAGCTTTGGTCGGCAATGTCTCGGCGCTCAACGCGAGCGCGAACGGCTACCTGACCTTCTGGCCGAGCAACGCTGTGCAACCGACGGTCGCGACCTCGAACTACCAAACCGGCAGAGTCTTCAACCGCCACTTCACCGTGGGACTCGGAACGGACAACGCCTTCAAACGCTACGCCGCCTCCACCACAGACGTCATCATTGACATCTCAGGCTTCTTCGCGCCGTAACCCAGAGTGAGTGGTAAATCAATTTTCAAATCAAAGAGGAGCGCGTTTGGCGCTCCTCTTTGATTTTGCGTTGGAAAATTGACGATGCTCGACAGGCCAAGCTATAACTTCGACGCTAAACTTTCCCACTGGTCAAAGAAATGCTTCGTCGACGATGATTGCCAGTCACTTGAAAAATCATTTTCTACTTTCCCTTCTGTCTGCGCTTTGCTGCGCGTTGCCGTCTTCACCGGCATTTGCGCAATACCGCTTCGATTTCTGGACAGCCGATAACGGGTTACCGCAGAACACAATCCGCTCGATCGTGCAGACGCGCGATGGATATCTATGGATGACTACTTTCGACGGCCTGGCAAGGTTTGACGGCGTGCGTTTCACGGTTTTTGACAAGAGCAACACGCCCGCATTGAGTAATAACCGCCTGACCGCCCTTTCTGAAGACAAGGATGGAACGTTATGGATTGGCGCGGATCAGGGCGAACTCGTGTCGTACCGCAACGGGGTCTTTACCCCCTACACCTTGGCAGAGGGGCTTCGTGGCATTTCCATAACGGACTTCAGGCGCAGCTTCAACGACGAATTGATGGTCGTTTTGGCGAGAGGCGCTTTTTTCATACGCGCGGGCAAATTCATTCCCGTGCCGCCGGAATACACAGATCAAAAACTGAAGCTGTATCCCGGACCTTCAGGAACCTCGTGGACAATTGATGCGCGGGGAGCGCGACAGATTAAGGATGGGCGCTCGCTCGATTACCAGATCAAATTCGCGTGGGACCAGAACATCAACAGCATGGGCGCTTACGAAGACAGCCAGGGAAATTTGTGGCTGGCTGACAACGCTGGCGTTTACCGGCTGCGGGACCGACAGGTAATGCGCTATACGGAACAGAATGGTTTGCCGCCCAGCGCAATCCTGCGGCCGCAATGCGAAGATAACGATGGCGGCGTCTGGTTTTCTATTGGCACACTGTTCAAAAATGGCTCAGGAATCGTTCGCTTTAAGGATGAACGATTCACAGTTTATGGGAGCGATGCCGGGCTGCCCATTACCAACTACACACAGCTCATCAAAGATCGCGAAGGCTCTCTCTGGATTGCAACAACCAGCGGACTGTATCGCCTGAGAAAAGATCGGATCGCAGCTTACTCAACCGCAAACGGCCTGCCGAGCAACGAAGTTTATCCTCTGCTTCAAACGCGTAACGGCGACATTTGGGCTGGGACAACCCGTGGATTGAGCCTGTTCAGAAAAGGGGAATTCGTCAGCCATCCATTGAATCGCTTCAAGGAGGTCATACAGTCGCTCTGCGAGGACAAGGCCGGGCGTTTATGGATTGGCCTTTTAGGCAGCGTGCGGCGTTATGAGAATGGGAAGACAACGAATCTGACTCCGCCGCAGACGAATGGTGCGCCTGTGTGGGCAATCAATGAAGATCGTCTGGGCGCCGTCTGGGTCGCCACCGGCCGAGGCCTGCTCAAATTCGAAGGCGACAAAATCGCAGCGCACTACACGACAAAAGACGGCTTGCCCAGTGACGATGTCAAAGTCATTCATGAAAGCCTCAGTCAAAATGGGCAAAGCGTCATGTGGTTTGGGACATTCGGCGGTCTCGCCCAATTTCGTGATGGCAGATTCACTTCCTACACAACAACTCAAGGGTTGACGGGCAATCGAGTACGCTCGCTTTATGAAGACGCGTCCGGAACGCTTTGGGTCGGAACGTATGACGACGGTCTGAGCCGGTTCCGCGACGGGAAATTTTTTAATTACCGGACTGAACACGGACTGTTCAACAACGGCGTGTTTCAGATTCTGGAAGACCGACGCGGTTATTTTTGGATCAGTTGCAACAGGGGCATTTATCGCGTTAGCCGCCACGAACTCGACGCAATGGCCGAAGGCCGGCTTGCGCGCATCAACAGCGTCGCGTTTGGAAAACAGGATGGAATGCTCAACGCGGAATGCAACGGTGGTCGCCAACCCGCCGGACTGGTTGCTGCCGACGGACGGCTGTGGTTTCCGACGATGGGCGGCGTGGCGGTAGTTGATCCTGAAGCGGCGCAGATCAACCAGTTGCCGCCACCCGTCATGATCGAATCGGTTACGCTTGACCGCCACCGGGTTGATTTCAGCCAGGGCGTGACGGTCGTGCCAGGGCAGCGCGATCTGGAAATTGACTACACCGGCCTGAGTTTGCTGAAGTCTGAACAGGTCAAATTCAAGTACAAGCTGGAAGGGTGGGACACGGAGTGGATGGAGGCGGGGACTCGGCGTGTGGCGTATTTTCCGTATCTTTCGCCGGGCAACTACACATTTCGCGTGTTGGCGGCCAATAGCGACGGCGTCTGGAACCAGACCGGCGCGAATGTTCGCATCACGGTGGTTCCGCCTTTCTGGCGAACCTGGTGGTTTCTGGCGCTTTCACTCGCTTCGGTGTTCGGCGCAGTTCTGATTTGGGATCGCCGCCGCATCGCCCGATTGGAGCAATCGCGCGCTGCGCAGGCTGCCTTTTCGCGCCAGTTGATCGCTTCACAGGAGCACGAGCGCCAACGGCTTGCCGCAGAATTGCACGACAGCCTCAGCCAGAATCTGGTCATTATCAAAAACCGCGCGATGATCAGTCTGCAACAACCTGACGACCCGGAAAACATTCTGGAGCAGGTGGCGGAAATTGCCGAAGCTGCTGACCACGCGTTGTTCGAGGTGCGGGAGATTGCTCATAACTTGCGCCCATTTCAGATAGATCGTCTTGGATTGACGAAAGCCATTGAAGCCATGGTCAGAAAAGCGGGTGGAGGTGGGTTACAGTTTAGTTCGCGGATAGACAAAATAGATTCGTTGTTGCCCGCAGAATCGGAAATCAATCTGTACCGGATCATTCAGGAAAGCATCAATAACATCATCAAGCATTCGCAAGCGACCGAAGCCAGTGTGACGGTTGAAAGCCGAGAGTATGAAATTGAGGTCACCATTGAGGACAACGGCTGTGGATTTTCGCCAGGAGCGGTTACGTTGAATCCGTCGCCGCAAGGCGGAGGAATGGGCCTGCCTGGAATCACGGAACGCGCGCGCATTTTGGGCAGCGCGCCGGTGATCGAATCCGCGCCCGGCCAAGGCACTCGGATCCATTTGCAAATCAGATTGGGAAGGACGTATGACAACTGAAATCAGGCTGGTGATCGCCGACGATCATCCGATTGTTCGTCAGGGATTGCGCCAGGTGATTGAAAAAGACCCGGGACTGATGATCGTCGCGGAAGCAGGAGACGGCCAGGCCGCGCTGGAGCAAATCAAAACGACCAATCCGGATGTTGTGATTCTGGACGTAGATATGCCTTTGCTGAACGGTTTCGGCGTTGCCCGCGCCCTGGCTGCTCTGTCGCTGCCCACCAAGATCATCTTTCTGACCGTCCATTGCGAAGTGGAATTTTTCAACGAAGCACTCGAACTTGGCGCGAAAGGCTATGTGCTCAAAGACAGTTCCGTGACGGACATCGTCGCCTGCATCCGCGCCATTGCCGCCGGGCAAAATTACGTCAGCCCAGCCCTGACAACCTATCTCTTCCGGCAGCGGCGGCAAGATTCGCAACCGCAAAAATCTGGGGTTGAACCCCTGACTCCTGCCGAACGTCAGGTGCTCAAACTGGTTGCCGATTACAAAACCAGCAAGGAGATTGCCGCCGCGCTGTTCATCAGTCCGCACACTGTTCAAACTCACCGCAAAAATATCTGCGCCAAGCTGGAACTCGAAGGCAATCACGCGCTGA
>CAZXHW010000713.1:0-4487 GCA_964639915.1 uncultured Heliomicrobium sp. | reverse complement strand
TCGGCGTTCAATGGCGCGTTTTGCCAGCGAATCCAATTCTGGTTCCCTCAAACCTCCAAACAATACTGTGCGATGCAAGGCGGCGATTTTGTCCGTGATCATCACCGGCCATTCTCGCGCCTGAACGCGCAAGAATTCAAGAGTAGCGAAGCGTCATTGCCGTGAAGATCAGAAAGATCAGCGAATAAATGATTTCGGCAATGCCAATTCGCTTCAGGTTGAACTGGTTGGAAGGTTTGAGCAGGCTCCAGGCCGTCCGCGCCAACACCGGAGCAAACGCGATCAGCAAAGACAGCGGCAAGCTTCGCGTGAAGGCCAGCGCCAGCAAAGACACCAGCAAAAATCCGTGATAGCTCACGCATTGCCAGCGCGCGCGCCGTTTATCATCTGGTTTTTTGGCGTGCAATCCGGCGACGCGAAGTTTGATGTAAAAGACGCTGCTGGCGAAATACGCTGCGCTCAGCGCCCACAGCCACAACGCTTTTGTTCCCCATTGGCCGCTGGCGACGTAATACGCCGCCGGAGCCGTCATTGTCATTCCGGCAATCGCCAGCACTTCGCTTTCAACGGTGCGATCTTCAAAATCCGTCGCTTTCCATCCATTGATGACGAGCAACACAGCGCCAAGAAATCCAAACAGAAGCAACCAGTAAAATTTGTAAACCAGCACCAGCGGCAAGCCGGTTAACGCCGCAATGGCAAAATAGATCAGCAACAATCGCCGGGAATCCATCGCGGATTGACTTTGCCGTCCGCGCTTTCGCGCCCGCCACCAGACCAGCAAGGATTCGCGGGAAATAAACAGCGCCGAAGTCGCCACCAGCAGCAACAGCACCGCCAGGTTGATCCTTCCGGCGACGGCAACTCCCAGCACAAACGGCACATACAGCATCGCCCATGCGCCATGCTCTTTGGGCAGATTCAAATTTTTACGAAGACTCATAACCAGCTCTCTTTCTCGCTTTCATAAAAACACGAAGAAAATTTCGCAGCGATGACTTAAGTCACTGCTTCCGCCCACGGCTAAGAGCTACAGTCCTATTGCAGTCGAAAACATCAACTTTGGCAAAGAAGGAGAGACTTTATGACAGTCAGCATTACCAGCACGGTTCGGGATTTGGCGGTCGGCATCTCTGGCGCAACTCGCATTTTCGATCAACTGGGAATTGATTATTGTTGTGGCGGCGGTAAAACCTTGGCAGACGCCTGTAACCGATCCCACGTTCCGATTGATCAGGTCGTCAGTGAACTGGAATCCGCTATTCAGTCAAAAGAAGTCGGTTCGCAAAACTGGCAATCGGAATCCTTGACGGCTTTATCCGCTCATATCGTTGAAACGCATCACGTTTTTACAACGCAAGAATTGATCCGGCTGGAAACGCTGCTGGATAAGGTTTGCTCGCGGCACGGAGCCAATCATCCCGAGCTTTCCTTGTTACGCGAAGTCTTTCTGCATCTGAAGCAGGATTTGATCCCGCACATGCTGCGCGAAGAGCAAGTTTTGTTCCCTTACATTGCACGAATGGAGGAAGCGGTCACGGGGCAACGAGAAATTCCCCCACAGTTTTTTGGCACCGTGCAAAACCCTGTACGGATGATGATGACAGAGCACGACACTGCCGGAGATTTGTTGCACGAACTGCGGCAGATCAGCGGCAATTACATGCCGCCGCCGGATGCCTGCATTAGCTTCCAAACGCTATATCAAGCGCTGGCAGAGTTCGAAGCCGACCTGCATCAGCACATACACCTGGAAAACAACATTCTGTTTCCGCGTGCCGTGGAAATGGAAACTCGGGCTGAACCTGACTGGCAAACAATGGCCGACCAGCATCAATGCTTCGGGCATTAAACATTCTGAAAATATCTGAAGCCCGTAAGTTCGGCTTCAAGCTTAACGCAAAACAACAGGAGAGAATGTGAAACGGCTATGGATTGTTTTTATCGCTATTTTTGTGGCTTCGTTTGCGGTATTGGGCTGGGTCGGCACTGAGATTTTCCGGCAGGCGCCACCAATTCCGCGCGAAGTCGTGGCAACCGACGGCAAGGTTTTAATTGCCGAAGGCGATGTTTCAAACGGGCAAAACGTCTGGCAGGCGATGGGAGGAATGCAGGTTGGCTCCATTTGGGGGCACGGCAGTTACGTCGCGCCTGACTGGACGGCTGATTACCTGCACCGCGAAGCAGTGTTCATTCTGGATAAATGGGCCAGGGCGGAATTCGCCAAAGAATATGGCGCACTGAATTCCGAACAGCAGGCAGTGTTGCGGCAACGATTGCAGGACACGCTACGCAAAAACAATTACGACGCGCAAACGGGCAGAACAACGATTGAACCGGTTCGCGCTGAAGCTTTTGAAGACAACCTGAAGCATTACACTGATGTTTTTGCCAACGGTAACAAAAGCTACGCCATTCAGCGCGATGCTCAATCCGATCCAACGAAGCTTCGCCAACTTACCTCGTTCTTTTTCTGGACATCATGGGCGGCTGTGACCAATCGCCCGAACCAGACGATTTCTTACACCAGCAACTTTCCTTCGGAGCCGCTGGTCGCAAACGTTCCCACTAGCAGCGCCATTGTCTGGACAGGTGTCAGCGTCATCATGCTGCTGGCCGGAATCGGCGCGATGATCTGGCTGTTGGCTGGAAGAAAGCGGGAAGAGGATCACGATGTTCCAAACAGTGACCCGCTGGTGGGATCAACTCTGACTCCTTCACAAAAAGCGACGGTCAAATACTTCCTGGTGGTTTCGCTACTCTTCCTGCTGCAAATTTTGATGGGAGTGCTGACAGCCCATTATGGGGTCGAAGGTGGCGGATTTTATGGTTTTCCGCTGGCCGAATATCTGCCCTACGCGGTGACGCGCACCTGGCACACACAATTGGGCATTTTCTGGATTGCGACGGCCTGGCTGGCTTCCGGGCTGTTTATTGGCCCAATCATTTGCGGTTATGAGCCGAAGCGCCAGAGGCTGGGCGTGGATTTGCTGTTTGCCGCGTTGCTGGTCGTCGTGCTGGGTTCGATGGCTGGCCAATGGATGAGCGTCGCGCACAAACTGACGGGCGCTGCCTCGTTTTACTTTGGCCATCAAGGCTACGAATACGTTGACCTTGGGCGCGTATGGCAAGCGGCACTGTTTGTAGGTTTGTTGTTGTGGCTGTTTCTGGTGGCGCGCACGGCAATTCCGGCTCTGCGAAAAAACGACAATCGAAAATCGTTGCTGGTTCTTTATCTGATCACCACGGCGGGCATCGCGCTGTTTTACAGCCCCGGACTGTTTTGGGGAATGAAATCCCATCTTTCCGTGGTTGAGTATTGGCGTTGGTGGGTGGTGCATCTTTGGGTGGAAGGATTTTTTGAAGTCTTCGCCACGGTTGTAATTGCATTCCTGTTCGCTCGACTGGGTGTGATCAATGCCGAACGAGCGGCTCAGGCATCCTTATTGTCAGGCGCGGTTTATATGTCTGGCGGCATCATCGGAACGCTGCATCATCTTTACTTTGCTGGAACGCCAACTGTGGCGCTGGCCTTCGGTTCTGTTTTCAGTGCGCTGGAAATTGTTCCTTTGACGCTGGTTGGTTTCGAGGCTTGGGAAAACATCCGTCACACGCGAGTGCGCCCCTGGCTGCAACAATACAAATGGGTGGTTTACTTTTTCGTGGCCGTCGCATTTTGGAATATGGTTGGCGCGGGCATCTTCGGATTCATGATCAATCCTCCAATTGCGCTTTATTACATGCAGGGATTGAATACCACCGCAGTTCACGCGCACGGAGCGCTTTATGGTGTATACGGCACTCTGGGACTTGGACTAACACTGTTCTGCCTTCGTGCTATGAAACCGGAGATGTTGTGGAAAGAATCGCTGATCAAATTTGCGTTTTGGACCATCAACATCGGCATGCTGATGGAAATTGTGTTGAGTCTGTTGCCAATTGGCTTGCTGCAAACTTATCAATCAGTTGCAGTTGGATACTGGTCGGCACGCAGTCCTGAATTTATGCAAACCGATCTGATGCAGTTTCTGCGCTGGGTCCGAATCGTCGGCGACATGGTTTTTGCAGTTGGTGCCGTAGCGTTTGTGTATTTCGTGCTTGGCCTCATCTTCAGAAGGCCGAAATCGCAGACCACAGTGATTAAGGCACTGCCAGAAATCGCATAGTTTTTCATCAGAGGCGGAGTGTCTTTAAGCGACAGTCCGCCTCTGAACAAGCTTGACCCAAGATGAAGATCAAAAGCTTCGCCTCCAAAATTTTCCTGGTTGTTGCCGTAACGGTCTTTGCCTGGCTTATTCCGCACAGTTCGGCCAAACGCCAAGATCAGTCGCAGGATTTGCAGATCATTGGCTATCGCCAGGCGGGAAGCAATGACGCCGTGGCGCGACTGCAACAGCGAATCAACACCGGCGAAGTCAAGCTGGAATATTCCGAAAAGAGTGGCTATCTGGAATCACTGCTGAAAGCCTTGCGAGTGCCAGTGTCTT
>CAZXHW010000712.1:0-4491 GCA_964639915.1 uncultured Heliomicrobium sp. | reverse complement strand
CCACCAGCGTGTCCCCCGACACAGCCACATCGCTTCCTAAGTAGTCACCTTCTTCAGTTTTGCTGGCTTTCAGGTACGCCTGTTGCGCCCAGTCACCCGCTCTGCGCGTGAACACGTACGCCGCGCCGGAAACAGGGGCGCTGTTGTCCGCTTGGTTCCCGTTGACCCCGGTAGCGTTGCTGGATTCATTAATAGCCCCGACGATCACCGTGTCTCCCGACACCGCCACCGAGAAGCCGAAAGAGTCAATCGCGTTGGTATTGCTGGCTTTCAGATACGCCTGCTGACTGATCGTCGGATCAATTGTCACCGGCCAAACCGCGCCCGCATCCTCCGCTTCCAGCCGCAATTCGCCGCGCGCCAGGATCATCCGCGCGGGCAGGGTTTGCCCTCGCGCATCGCGCACCGCCAGATGGTCGTAGCGCACCACGCCGCCACCCGACGCTTCACTGAAGTCAACCGCCTGTCCATCCGCGCTGAGTTTCGCCCGCCATTCGCCGGACAATTCAAGCGTCAGCCGCAACCGTTCGCCCTCTGTCCGTTCGCCGGGAGGCTGGTTGATGGTAAAGCCTTGTTCCAAACCGCTTGGACGATTGATGTACCACTCCGTGAGGGATGAATGATGAAGGATGAATGATGAAGCTTGTTCGTCACCGATGCTGCGGTGGATTTCGATGCGCTGGTCCTGGGTTGTCACCGTGCCGGGGCTGACTGGGAGCTGGCGGTCGCCGTAACCGATGCCGCGCAAGGTCATCGCCAGTTTGGGCGTCTGCTCATCGCTGCGGCGGCGCACTTCGATGCCCTGCGGCGTGAAGCGCGAATGAAGCTCTTGCGACGGATTGAGCGCCGCGAATTCGCCCGCGCGCTGCGGTTCGGCGTGCGCCCGATACCGCTCCGTTTCCATCGCCTTTTGTAACGAAGCGTATTCGCCGCGATCTTTCAGCAGCTTGAGCGCCGCTTCGCCCTGCGCCGTCTCAGGGGATTTTGAAGCAAAAGCCTGCGGCGCGATCTTGCCGATCAGTTTGCCAACGCGGCTTTGATCGGTGATGCCGATTTTTCCAAAAGTTTCGGTGCTCACCGCCCGCAGAGCCATCACCGACGCGCCCGCCGTCAGCAAAAGCGCGCAAACAATCAACAACAAACGAGTGTGAGGTTTTCTTCTTAGGTGCGACATGGTTTTTATTCCTTCTTAAATCAGCATTCAGCGCTGAATAAAGACAACACTTATCCTGCGCTGGCAGGGTTTACTCTCTGCCAGCTACTTATTGCTTGATGTCTTAGAATGGCGATTGCCTAGCCCAGGCGCTCCATCAAAATGCCGGCAACTGCAATCAGAATGGCAAAAGTAAGGTGAATGTAGTTTTGTGCATTGTCATTGCCTCAATGTAAATGCTGCTATTGATGAATCCCTCTTACTTGATGCCGAGACTCACGGTGTTTGCGGTAATGCCATCCACGCTCAGCAACAAATCAATGGCGTTTCGGCCCGCCAAACTGCGCGGGATGCGTATGTTCACCTGATCCACACCGACCAGATCGCCTTGCGCGCCAGCGAACAACACTTCGGCATTGATGCCGCCGAGATTGGCCACTACAGCGGAAAGCGCGCTGCGATTGCGGAATCCCGTTCCGAAAACCACCAGGAAGACCTGGTCCGTTTCCGGTCCAAGATCAATCGGCAACAGTTCGTATCGCGAAGTTGTGGGATTGAATTGCGCGATGGGTTCGTAACTTTGCGAACCGTCGGCTTTCACGCGCAATGCGGTCGCCACGGCAATGCCGCGGCTGCTGGCATCTGCGGTGAACAACCCCGGCGCTACCGGTGAAATTTGCAGCTTTCCAGCGGCCACAACGGTTTCGCCCTGTTTAATGGCGACGGAAGCTTCGCCAATGGATGCGCCGACGGGCACTTGATAGTTGATTTGCGTCGGTGAAACGAAAAACAGCGGCGCTGGCCGTTCAACGCCCGCAGCATCCCGAACCAACACCGAAACTCCGCCCAGCGTCAGCGGCAAAGGAATGCTGTCCGCCACGGCGATTGTGTTCGCAAGATTCGGCCCGAATCCTGCAATGATGGATTCCGCCGCGACCGTTCCCATTGCAAAGCTGGCGGCGGAAACACTGGTGAATGCTGGCGCAGTAATCGGAGGCGTTCCGAAAATTGTGAACTTGAAAGCAGGCGTGACAGCAATGCCGCCCGGTGCAGCCGGGTCAACAACATACCAACGCCCAAACAATGTCGCGCCAAACAATGCGGCATCATTCGGAATTGCCAGCGTAGCCGATGCGTGCCCATTGCCCGCGCCTGTGCCAGTCAGCGCCACGGCGACACGAGCCAATGACCCCGAAGCGGGAATCGCGCTTGTGCCCGGCTCATTTTTATCAATCACCAGCGTCGTTTGTGCGCCACCTAGCCCGCCGTACACGCCAACCGTAAAGCGCGGATTTCCCAGCAGCGGAGGCTCGATGGCGATGACTTGCGGAACCTGTCCGCCGCTGCCAGCGACACCGGTTCCTGTAATTTGCGGAACGCGCATGGATTCGGCGTACAGCATTGGGCGATCAAACGGGCCGGTTTCCGCCGCCACGCGCGGATCGGTCAGCGGGCGTTTCATAAACGTCACCAGATCAGCTTTTTGTTGCGCAGTCAGATGCAACACGCGCAGGCGTGTGCGGCTGATGCCTGGGAAATCGCCGCCGCGATCATAAAATTCGACGACTTCTTCCAGCGTTTGGAACCGGCCGTTGTGCATATACGGCGCGCGCAATTCGACATTACGCAAGCTGGGCGAGCGGAACCGCCCCAGGTCGTCCGTGCGCTGCGTGATGGCAAACCGTCCAGTGTCTTCGGTGGCTGGTCGAACGCCGATGTTTTCAAATTCATTGTGCGAAAAGAAAGGCGTGGTGTGGCAATTATTGCAATCGGATTGATTGAATACCTGCAAGCCGCGCGTTTCTGCCGCCGTCAAATCGCCTCGATCAAACGGCGTCTGGTCGGAATAAAGCGTCCGTTCATACGTGGCAATCGCCAACGCAATTCGCACGGGCGTGACTTCCGACGTGCCGAACGCTTCGGTGAAAAGTTCCGGGTACGTGCGACCGCCGATCCAGGCCGTTAGCGCCGCCGGAATCGAAGGCGAAAGCGCCAGCGGTTTGGACGCTGCAACACGCGCCGCCACGTCGTTCCAGTTGCGCCCCATATGACCCATTTCGGCATCACTAACGGGCGGCCCCAGCACCTGGCTTTCCAGCGCGCCGCCAGATGGAAGCACGACAGCATCGGTCAGCGGGTCTTTGAAAACCTGTGACGCGCGGCCATCCCAAAACAGCAACGTGAAATACCCGGAATTGACCGCCGACATGCTTCTGCGCCCGGTCACCTGCTCTTTCAATCCGAAATTGGCCGACCATTTGTAGCTGCCATCGGCAAGCGCAAGCGGAACGCCAATGGAACCGCGAATGTCATCCACATTGCCGAATATGCCGTCCGGTCCCGGATGCGTTGAACGCGCGCTGAAACTGGCCGAACGCGGATCAGCGCCGCCATTGCTGGCGACGTGGCAGGTTCCGCAAGCCACTGTGCGCGTTGAAGAAAGCTGTTCATCCCAAAACAGTGTTTTGCCCAAGGCGGCTTTGGTTGCCGTTACGGGGTTGCCTGCCGGAAAGGGTGGCGGGTCTATTGCCGCAGCCGTGCCATTACCGCGAAACCCGGTATCTGCTGCGCTCAAGCTGCTGGCTGCGGTGGCGGTTTCTGATCGCACCCAATAAAAATAGGTTTGTCCGGCGACGGCTGTCTTATCAAAAAAAACAGCTTCGACCGTTGTCCCTAAACCCACGGCAGAAGCTGCGTCATTCGATGTGTTGCGGAAGACTTGGTAGCGCGTCGCATTGCGCATCGTGTCCCACGAAATGCCAATCTTGTTGTTATAGGAACCGTCGGAAGCCGAAACGCCGGTTGGCGCAATCAATCCGCCGCCCTGCCCGCTGACCGCTGGCAAAGAAAGTGGACGGTAAACCATGACAAAGGCCAATAAGCCAACACATACAAAGAGGAGGAGTTTGAATCGTCGCATCGCTGTTTCTCTTAAGCATTGATAAGAACGGGGCAAGGAGGCCGTCAGGAAGAAACCAAACGGCCACCTTTTTTTAAGCCTAAGCCTGACAACAAGCGTTATTGCCCTGGCTCAGCATGAGGAAGCACACTTAGATACAGGTAAATGGACTGAAGATCGCGATCCGTCATTTTCGCGTAAACAGGCCACGGCATTACCTGCAGCAGCGGGCTGATTGGTGTATGGAGCTTTTGAACGTCTTCGCCGGTGCGAAGGACGTGAATGAACTGGTCCAGCGTCAAGCCGGCAGGCAGATTTTTCTTCGTGGGATCTGGAGTCAGATTCCGCGAGGTAAATGGTCCGAACTTGACGCCACCCGCCAAAAAGTTCGCCGCATTGATTTTCTGCGGTTGTCCCAGGAAGGGATCGCCTCCCGCAA
>CAZXHW010000711.1:0-4506 GCA_964639915.1 uncultured Heliomicrobium sp. | reverse complement strand
CTGGCAATTCGGACAAACACTTTTCCAGGCAAGTGTGACGGCTTTCCAGTTCAGATTGAGAGTCTGTTGGGGTTGCAGCTTGAGCAGATCGAAAGGCTTCGATTTTTTGCGACGCGCGCAATTCGTCACGATAGATATTTTTGGCAATGCCGATCAGGTAAGCCATCGGATTGGCTTCAGCGGGAATGTCGTCCAACTTTCGCATCGCCAGATCAAGCGTTCGATCGGCCAAGGATTCCGGATCAAAACATTTGCGGCCAGCAAAAAAGAGAATCAGGCGACGGCGTGCGGCTTCATACGCTTCATCCCGATTTGCCAAGTCAGTCCCCAGCCAGTCCAAAAAGGCGCGAAGCCTGTCTGGCATAAACTCCGGGCTGTTCAATTCGTTCAACGTACTGGTTTCGCCCATCATAAAAATAGGACCAACTCCGAGTTTGTAACGAAGCTACTGTCTGTTCGAAAAATAAGTCTTGAATAAAGGCTGGAATAAACTACGTTCCGATGGTCTTACAATAACGGTAAGAGAATAGATGATCTATAAAATTTCGTCTACAGAAGCGAAGGGTTTCAGCCGTAATTGACTCAACAAATCATTGAGAGCCTGCCCCCTAAAGGCAATTCAAGCAGTGGCTGGATTGAAAGGCCTGCTCACTTTGCCGCTTTTGTCGAATAAAAGATGCTGTTGAAAAGCAATTTGAAAGTTCCGTGGGGTTGGGCGCGTTGCAGGATTTCGGGGCTGAACAGCAACAGCTTTCCATGACCGACGCGAGCTTCGATGGCGATGACGCCGTCAGCCAGGCGTTCTTCTCCCCAAGCCCAGCCGCTGCGAAGCGGCGTTTTGTTGTCGAACCAGGCGATGGCTTTGACGCCTTGCGCGGCGGCTTCGGGAGCCAAGCGGAAGACAGGGCTGCTGTCAAAAAAGACGATGGTGCGTTCGTTCATTCCTGCGGTTACAGGATGCGTCAGGTCGAAGCGGGCTTCGAGCAATGAAGCGGGCGAGTAAAATTTCGTTCGTGGCAACGGCACACCGTTTTCAGCTAAATGGTTTTGAATCGGCAAGCGAAGATGTGCTGCAAGATTGGCGGCGGAATCTCCAATGGCGATGATCGTGCCGCCGTTTTCCAGAAAGCGTTTCAGTTCCGGCAAAGTCTTTTCGGCGGTCACGCGACCTTGTTGATTGGCGTATTCCGGCGGAACGTTCGCGATCAAGGGTTCTTCGCGTTGGCGACTGTCCATTGGCGGAATCGCTCCGCCAACAAAGATCAAAGCGTCAAAACGGTTATTCAAATTTCCCGCATCCAGCGTCGGCGCGAAAACACGTTCGAATGGAAACTCGAACTGTTCCAGAATCCAGCGCGCCCAGCCTGAGTCCATCGAACCGCCGTAACGATCCCACAAACCAACCCGCGGCGATTTCAGTTTCATCGCTTCGCCGGAAGTCGGCTCGGCAGTCGCCTCAAAGTTAATCCCCAAGCCCGCCGAAATGTTTTGCAGCCGGGCGAGCGTGCGGGGGTTGGCCGGAACGTACAGTTTCTCCGATTGCCAGTAAGCGTCTTCACCGGCAGCCAGCAATCGGTTCAGTGCGATGAAGGAATCGTTGATTTGGCGGCTGGCGACAAAACCTTTCGCGCCAGTTGCTGTCGTGACTTTGCCAGCCAAAGGTCTGACATTCCATTCGCTGATTTTTTCAAACGGGCCTGTGAAGCCTTCCAGAATGCGGTCGAATTTGACGCCCATCTGCAACGCCAACGTCCAGCCAGCATTGTCATACGGCGGAGTCGGCGGCGCACCCGCGTAAGCAAAAACATCCGGATGTTGTTGTGGTTCAAACATATCCAGCACGTGCGGGCGAAAGGCTTGCGCGGCAAACACGACAAAAGAATTTGCCGGATAGGTTTTTCCCTGCACTGTGAATTCGCGCGTAGCCCTGTGAACCGTGATGCCGGTTTCCAGTAAGGCTTTGATGAATTTCGTTGCGGTCGGAAAGTCAGGTTGGTTAGACGGGATGATGAAGCCTCGCGGGTCACGCAGTTCCGGCGCACGCAACTCTGCCCAGTAAGTTTGATCGCGTTCGGCGTTGGCAGCACCAGATTCGCGCGCCAGCTTTGCACCCACTGCGGCGTACCGTTTCGGCGAAGGCGTCCAATTGTCGCGATTGCCGCGTTCGATGGAATTTCTGCCCATTCGGTAAATATTGAAGAGCAGGTTTTCCCGCATTCGCGAAGCGTAATCCAAAACGGCGCGGTTGCAGGTAATCGAATATTCAATGGATTGCCGGAAGCGCCATTCCTGCGGCGCTACAGGAAACGCCAAGTCGCTGTTCGGCAGTTGCCGCTGCATCACCAGCGGAACTCGCATCGGCGTGGGGTTGCCGATCATTTCAGTCAACAAAGCAATGATGTTGTGAAATGCCGCCGTGCTGCGAAGCCCTCCGTTCCACCAACCGTCGTAAGAACCGCCGGTTTTCATCGTCGCACCGGGCTTGTCTTCGGCGGCCAGCCGCGTGTGCATTGCCATTCCCAGCGAAGCGATGCCCAGCACAACCATTGGGTCCTGGTTGTAATTGAACGGATCGCGCATGGGCGGCGACCACAGGATGGTTCCAGCCGGGCCGCTTTGATGATGATTGTAAAGAATCTGCGGAAACCATTCGCGGTACAGCACGCGATTGAAATTTTCGGTTTCGGCCTGGGTCGAAGCGAAAGAATCACGGTTGTTGTCGTGGCCGGTGTATTTTTGATAAAGGCGCGGCAACCCAACCAGGCTTCGCTCTTTCGGATTTGAGTTTCGCATATACCAATCGGCAACCAGGTCGTTGCCGTCGGGATTGGCATGGACAAACAGGATGATGACGTCGTTCAAAAAGCGCAGCGTTTCTTCATCGTTGCGACTGACCATCTGGTAAACCATTTCGCCAAGCTGTTGCGCGCCAAGCGTTTCAGTCGCGTGCAAGCCGCCATCAATCCAAACTACGGTTTTGCCTTCGCGAGCCAAGGCGCGGGCTTGCTCTTCGCTTAATCCTTCAGCCAGCGCCAAACGCTCAGAAATCTGGCGGTAATGTTCCAGCCGTTTGTGATTTTCGGGCGAAGTCACAATCGCCATCAGGTGGTCGCGGCCTTCGGCGGTTTTGCCGATCTGGCGGACGACAATGCGGCGGGACTGGCTGGCAAGTTTCCGCCAATACGCAGAGATTTGTTTGTAATTGGCTAACTGGTAATCATCGCCGAAATTGAAGCCCAGCTCTTCTTTCGGAGTTGTGATGCGAGTTTGGGCAATAGTGGGCGACGACAGCGTTAGCATCAACGCTGCCAGAATGGTGATGGAAATGTTGCGCATTAGATCAAGGAATGCCGAGCAAGCTGCTGCTCGCCCGCTTGTTTGAAACGGTCACCGCTATTGCTGTTTCTGTGAAGCCGTTTGTTGAACCATTATCTTTTTCACTTTGTCCAGCATCAGCCGGACATCTTGCGAGTCTGGCGCGTCCGGGACTTCTTTCAAGTAGGCTTCCAACTGGGCGGCGGCTTTGTCATATTTTTGCCGGCGAAGGTTGAGGTTGAAGATCAGCTTGCGAACATAAGCAAAGTCCTTTTTGCCAATCGTCACTGCCCGGTTCAGCTCTTTTTCAGCGCGATCAAGATCAGGCGCATTCCTGGCCATCAATGCCAAACCAAGATTCAAATGTCCAACTGGATAGGTGTCATCCAACGCATTGCCGGTTTCCAAGGCCGAGATCGCTTCATCGTAACGTTTCTGGTTGATCATCAACATGCCAAAGTTGATGTACGGCAAAGCAAATTTTGGACTAATGACAATGGCTCGTTCAAAGTTCGCTTGCGCAAGGTCAGGTTTGTTCAAAGACACCATCTGTTCGCCAAGTTTGTTCAAAGCAAGCAGGTACTCCGGAAAAAGCTGCAATGCTTCCTGAAATTTAACGCTGGCTTTATCAGGTTTGCTGTCACGCGCCAGCTTCAGCCCCTGTTCATAGGCCTTTTTAGCTTCCTTGGGCACTTCTTGAATGTCTGCCGGTGAGAGCAGTTTTTCCGTTGTCGTGAAGCTTGGGCCACGGTTTTTCTCTTTCAGGTAAATCTGCACATTGGCGGTGCGGGAAAAACTGCCGAAGATTTCGACGGTTTCCTGACCCGTTTCATACGTGTAATTGTCTGTTGGAACCGTAACCCGATAAGTGCTGTTGGCTAAGCCTCTGAATTCAAAATTGCCGACGCTATCGGAAAAGGTTTCTGAAATGGTTCCGCCTGCGCTGTGTTCCAACACCACGCGCATACGTCGTTCCGGCAAAGTGTCGGAAGGCATAAAAATCTTCCCGCGAATGATATTGGAAAGCGCGCTGCTGCGATTAGGATTGCCCGGATTAGCGGGATTGCCGGATTGCTGGGAAAAACCGCGCTGGTTGAAAGCAATCAGCGCAATGGCAAGGAAGAACAAGGAAGGACAAAGCTCAAAAGGACGATGGAATAGTCGCCTCATATACACCTCCGAAGGGGACTA
>CAZXHW010000710.1:0-4510 GCA_964639915.1 uncultured Heliomicrobium sp. | reverse complement strand
TCAAACAGCGTGCGGTATTTTCCTTCAGACAGGCCCAATGCCATCTCAGCCTGTTTGCGCTCAGTGATGTTGGTGTGCGAAACCACGGCTCCGCCTTTTTCTCCACTGAGCGGAGTGACGGTCATCACAAACCAGCGCTCTTCATCCGGCGAATGGCAGGGGTATTCGAGTGTGAAGCTGGTCCGTGTGCCGTCCAGCACGGCCTGGATGCCGTTGATCGCTTCCAGCGCTTCGCGCTCTCCCTGCAAATCAGCCTGGCGGCAAACCTCGAAATAATTCAGGCCTACACAGTCGGCTGATTCATGTCTGCCATTTTCCCGCGCGAAACGCCTCCAGGCCTCATTCACCGCAATGATCGTTCCCGTTTGATCGAGCACGGCAATATGCGCCGTCAGCGAATTCAGAATGGCGATCTTGAACGCTTCGCTTTCCCGAAGCGCCTGTTCAGCCTGTTTGCGCGCGGTCAAATCGCGATTGGTTTCCAGCACCAGCATCTGCCCAGCGGCTTCGCGCACCAGCACGTGGCGGCTATCCAAAATAAGTTTTCGACCGTGGCTTGTCTGGTGAATCAGTTCGCCATGCCAGTGACCTTCCTTCAACAGTGCCTCTTGAACTTGCGCCCAGCCTTCGGGATGAATTGTCTGTAGAAGTGCATGGCTTGATTGCCCCAAAGCCTCTTCGCGCGTCCAACCGTAAAGCTTTGTGGCTGCGGAATTCCAATACCGTATGACTCCATCCAGTTCCCAGGCAAAGATGGCATCGTAAGATAAATCCAGCAGGCTGGTTTGCTGTTCCAGCGTATGTGACGACTTTGCGGTCTCATTTCGCAAGGACTGGAAGGCTTCGATCAGTTCCGCCTTGGTCATCCTTTTCAGGTCACTTGGGGAATTCATCTCTACATTGCTCCTTCAAGCTGGCCGTGCGGGGGAAGCGCAGCTCCCAGCTTGGGACCGCTAAGTTTGCTCTGGCTTGCTGTTATTGATTTCAGATCAACAAGTTGCAGATTTCAAAAGCAACTTTGCCTGCTTGCCTGACTCGATGTCTCAGAAGGATGGTGCGGACATTGCCGTTCGAAAAATTTCTATGGGCAAGCAGGAATTCGCCTTGTGATCTCAGCTCAGCCATCCTGTTTAAGGCTTCATTGAACTGTTTTGGGAATTCAGTGCGACTGTAAACGAAATTGTTTGCTGACGGAGAAATAATAGTCCTGTGTAATGGGACAAACAATATGGGGCTGCAATTTGGGCCAAGATTGAATTGGATTTTACATCGCGGTTTCCACGTCCAATCAATGCGTTTTGAGCAGAAACGACCTCAGCATCAAAGAAGGGGAACAATGCCGCACGATTGTGCGATCTCACCCAGAAAATTGGGCAAAAACACTCGGCTCCACGCGCCTTGGCCATAAAACACAGCGGTTACGCAACTGTCAGTTCGTTTTCCGAATCGGCACAACGCTTGCACTTCGAGCAAGCGAAACAAGGTTACATCGCAGATTGAAAGTTGAGCCTTGGAGGGAATTTAGAGTTGTTTCTGCCGAAGCTCCTGCAACTGCGAACAATGTCTAACGCATTTTCTAATTGGAGGTAAGTATCATGGCAAACAAAACTGGCACAGCATTGGCTCCTGTAAGCAGCCGCGAATTTTTGGGGTTTGACCCTTTCCGTAATTTCGAGGATCGGATCAAGCGGTTCTTTGGCGAAGGCTTTGATCCGTTGAAAAAAATGTCTGAAGAGAATTGGTCGCTGGCGACCTGGTCGCCGACTTGCGACATTTTCGAGACCGACAATGAGATTGTGGTCAAGGCGGAGTTGCCCGAAGTGAAGAAGGAAGACGTGAACGTTTCGATTGACAACAACGTCCTGAGTATTCACGGCGAGCGCAAGCTGTCTGAAGAAACCAAGAAGGAAAATTACCACCGGCTGGAACGAAGTTACGGTGAATTCAGCCGCAGCTTTACGCTGCCGAACTTTGTTGATGCAGGCAAGGTCAACGCCGAGTTCAAAGACGGAATACTGCGCGTGACGCTGCCGAAGCGTGAAGAAGCCAAGCCGAAGCAGGTCGAAGTGAAGGTCAAGTAAAGATTTGTCTTCGCATAAGGTTGAGGGAGGCTGTAATGGGCAGCATCTCTTGATCCCATCCAGCCGCAGCCTGCCAGGGGAGGCGACTGCGGCTGGAGATTATGCCAGTTGGCCGCGAATGTGATTCTAAAAAGGGGAGAGAACTATGAAGGACAAAATGAAAATCTTGATCGCATATGATGAATCAGAATGCGCTGACGCCGCATTGGCAGACCTGGAACAAGCCGGTCTTCCCCGCAAGGCCGAAGCTCACGTGTTGTCGGTGTATGCGGAATGGATGCCCGCTCCCGCCAGCTTTGGAATGGTGGAAACTCAATTTACCTCGTACCTGGAACAAGGAGGAAAAGACGCTCTGGCGATGGCACGGCACGCGCGCAACTCCCTGAAACAGAAATTTCCTGACTGGGACATTCACGCAGAAGCACTGGCGGGATCGCCTGCCCATCTGATTGTTGACAGGGCAAAGGCGCTTGATGCGGATTTGATCGTTGTCGGTTCTCACGGGCGTTCGGGATTGGGGCGGTTGTTGCTAGGCAGCGTGTCGCAGAAAGTGTTGCATGCCGCGCACGGCAACGTCCGTATTGCGCGCGGAGGAGAAAGAGAGCCAGGGAAGCCAATCCGTTTGATCGTGGGAATAGACGGCTCCCGTGGAGCCGAAGCGGCAGTGAAGGCCGTTGCCGCGCGTCACTGGCCGAAGGGAAGCGAAGCGCGAATCGTCAATGGCTTTCCAGTCATTCCCGCAATCGGATCCGAGTTCGCGGCAGCCACACTGGCCCAATGGATTGCCGATGAAAAGGCCAGAGTGGGCGAAGTGATCGAAAAAGCAATCGGGAAGTTAAAAGGCGCTGGATTGACGGTCTCCACGGCGATGAAACACGAAGACGCTCGTCAGTCTTTGCTGGGCGAGGCAAAGACCTGGGGAGCAGATTGTATTTTTGTCGGCGCGAAAGGAATGGGAGCTATCGAACGATTCCTGATCGGCAGTGTTTCATCTTACGTGGCAACGCACGCACTTTGTTCGGTCGAGGTGGTTAGAGAGGAGGAGTAAGTATGCAAACCGCAAAACGATACACAAACCAGACATTCACCAAGCATGTGGACGATGAAAAAGGGCGTCATCACACCTTGCGCAGTATGCCAGAGCCAGCGTTCTGCGAAGCTTGCGGCGACGTTTACGCCGACCGCCGCTGGTCAAAGCCGGACGCGGAAAGGCAGAGTGCGAAACATAAACATTTTCGTCCGGCTCATAAGGTTGTCTGTCCGGCGTGTGAACGGCAGCGCAGCGGCGTACCGAGCGGATACGTGTATGCGCAAGGCAAGTTCTTTGCGTCGCATCAGGATGACATCAAACGGTTGTTGGAAAACGAAGCGGAGCGAGCCTCTGAAGACAATCCGTTGGCGCGGATTATGGGGTGGCAAACCGATTCGGACGGCGTGCTTACTGTCACAACGACCACCGAGCACCTGGCGCGGAGGCTAGGACACGCGCTAAATAAGGCGTTCCACGGCAAAGTGCGCTACGGCGTTTCGCAGCGGAACAAGCTTGCACGCGTTTGGTGGCAGCGTGATTAAATCGAAATCATGCAGGTAAGGCCGGTCGCCCAACTTTTGTGACAGCGGCTGGCCTTACATGGTTTCTTACGCAGAAGGAACTTCCTCGATTTTTTTCAGGCGATAACGGAGCTGGTCGCGTGAAATTTGTAATAACTCGGCAGCTTTTGTCTGGTTGCCATGTGTCATCTCAATTGCCTGTAACAACAATGACCGTTCGACAGCCTCCAGGCTGATTCCAGCCGCGGGCAGCGAAAACAATTTGCTCAAATCTGTTTCTGTGGAAACGGTAGGAAGTTGGACAGCCGCACTCTGTTCGCTTCGATTTGCAACCGCGGTTGCAGGTGCTGCTTGGTAATCGGCCAAACTGCGTGGCAACCAGGCGGATGTAATGGTGTTACTGTCTTCCAGAATCATCACCCGCTCGACCACATTTCGTAGCTCGCGCACGTTACCGGGCCAGGGGTAGCGGCGGAAGATTTCGGTAACTTCCGGCGTCAGTCCAGTGATGTTCTTTTTCAGATGCTGATTGAAATGCTTAATAAAGTGAGTGGCCAGCACCAGCGCGTCATCGCCACGTTCCCGCAAGGGCGGCAGTTCAATCTGGATGACCGATAAGCGATAAAAGAGATCGGTCCGGAACCGCCCGGCTTCACTTGCGGTTTTCAGGTCGCGATTGGACGCGGCAATAATGCGCGCGTCGTACGCAACATCCTTCAATCCTCCGACGCGGCGGAAGCGCCCGTCTTCTAGCACCCGCAGCAGCTTGGCTTGCAGACCGAGTTCCAATTCTCCAATTTCATCCAGGAACAGCGTCCCGCCTTCAGCTTGTTCAAACAGACCTTCCTTGCGCGCCTTGGCGTCTGTAAAAGAACCTT
>CAZXHW010000709.1:0-4516 GCA_964639915.1 uncultured Heliomicrobium sp. | reverse complement strand
CGAAAGCAAAGGTAGCTATCATATTGCCAGCACACACTCAGTTTTGAATTCAACTAACCATGGGATTCATCTTTCAGGCCATACGATATTTGTTCATAGCTATCGCGATGATTAGCTGGATGCTGACAGCTTATGCCAGGGCGGAAGACATTAACCTGGCTCCTGGTACGGTTCCAGTAAATGAAACCGTATTGCAATGGGGGCTGAGAATCTCAACCTCAATGATGTATTTCATGATGACGGATTTACTCAAATGGATTGGTGAAGGGCTGACTCTGTGGCACGAACGCCCACCGTGGCAGCGATTTGCTTCGATATTATTCTTATTACTTGTGCTTACCAATCTGCAATACATACTAAAAGAGCGTAGGAAACGGACTATGCTGACTATTTATTGCCCCGTTGATAACACCAGAGCTCTTCCAATTCCTGGAAGTTATAATCGTTATCGTTGCCTAAATCGCCGCCAACACCATCAATTTTCTGGTGAACCGCACGTATTTTGATTTTGCGATTTGCTTCGCCTATTGAAAAAGATCCCCGCCGATTGCATTCTCTCAGCCGTCACGAAATCTCACACATTCATTCAAACCCGTAGGAGAACCAAAATGCGTTTGTTGACAATCTTTTTCTGTCTGTCGGTCTTGATGGTTGCCGCCGCTTCTGTGCTGGCGCAGGACAATCCGTTTCTGGGGAAATGGGACATCACTGGCGTTGGCCAGTACAGCAATCAGGTCTATTGGCTGGAAGTGAAAATGGAAGATGGCAAGCTGGCCGGATACTTCCTGAACCGCAGCGGCAGCGTGCTGAAGTTGCCGGAAATCAAAATCGAAAACAACCAACTGATCTTTTCACCGGCTGGGCGGCCAAACGGCCCCAAAGCCGTTCACACAGCAAAAGTCCAGGAAGGGCATTTGCTGGGCATGCTGAAAATTGGTGAACAGGAAATTCCCTGGCAAGGCGAACGCCCCCCGGTTTGGGGAAAGCTCGACGCCAACGCCAAACATAAGTTCGGAACCCCTGTGGTTCTGTTTGACGGCAAAACCTTGGAGCATTGGCAAGGTCAGATCAAAGATAAGGAACTGGGCTGGTCAATCGTTGATGGCACAATGACCAATTCACCACACGCCAACAATCTGGTCAGCCGCCATCGTTTCGAAAACTTCAAGATTCATTGCGAATACAAAGTTGAAAAGAACAGCAACAGCGGCATTTACCTGCGCGGACGGTACGAATTACAGGTGCTGGATGACGCGGGCAAAGAGCCGGAAATTCACGGCCACATGGCGCTCTACAGTCGCGTGGCTCCGAAAGTGAATGCCAGTTTGGGCATTGGCGAATGGCAAATGATGGAAGCGATTATTGTGGGCAATAAACTTTCGGTCTGGCTGAACGGCAAAAAGGTTCAGGACAACATCACAATTGATGGCATCACGGGCGGGGCTTTGGACAGCAACGAAGCCGCTCCGGGGCCGATTATGATCCAGGGCGACCACGAAAAAATCACATACCGTAAAGTCGTCGTCACGCCGATTCAATAAATCAAAGTTAAAAGGCAGATATCAGAAGTCAAAATGGGCATCCTGTTCCGGCTTTTGCTTTCTGCCTTTTAACTTTCGTCATTTCACTTAATGGAATCACTGCAAAGACTGCTTTATCCGTTGGCGTTTGTTGCCGGAATCATTCTGTCAGGAACATTGGGCTATGTTCTAATCGAAGGCTGGCCGTGGTTTGACAGTTTGTATATGACCGTCATCACGCTGGCGACAATCGGATACGGCGAAGTAAAACCGCTGACGCCGGGTGGCCGCTGGTTCACCATCGTCCTGATTTTTGTCGGCGTCGCCGTTTTCGGATTTCTGATTACTCGTCTGACAGAAGCCGTGATTGAAAGCGGAATCCGATCTGCACTTGGGAGACGAAAGTTGTTCAAAGACATCAGCCAACTGAAGGATCATTTTATTCTTTGCGGCGCTGGCCGCGTTGGGCTTCGCGTTGTGGATGAATTGCACAGAAAAGGCGTGGATTTTGTTGTCATCGAACGCGACGACCAGGTTGCCGAACGATTATTGACGCAAGGCCACCTGGTGCTGATTGGCGACGCAATTGACGAAGCTGTGCTGGAAGGGGCGCAGGTGCGGCGGGCAAAAACGCTGATCACGGCAGCCTCCAGCGACGCCGAAAACGTGTATATCACGCTGACCGCACGCGGTTTGAACCCGGATATTTACATTGTCGCTCGCGCCAATGACCAAGCCGCCGAACGACAATTGAAACGCGCGGGAGTCAACAAAGTCGTTTCGCCGGTTTTGATTGGCAGCCATCGTATGGCGCAAGCCGCTTTGTCTCCCGCTGTCGCTGATTTTCTGGAATCCACGACGATGACCGAAGAACTGAATCTGAGCTTTGAACAAATTCACATTGTCGAAGACTCGCCGCTAAATGGCGTGCGATTAAAGGATTCCGGCATTCGCTCTGCCCACGAAGTGATGGTCGTCGCCATCACTCCGCAAGGCGGCGAAATGATTTTCAACCCAAACGGAGAGCAAGAACTGCGAGCTGGCGACTTGCTGATTGCCATTGGCCGACGTGCTGGTTTGATCAAACTGGCCGAAATCGCCAGCCGCCGAAAACGCTGACCAAAAGGACTTACGAAAACCCTGCTTCAGAAATCCAAAGGCCGCCGGAAAACCATTTTCCGGCGGCCTTTGGATTTTACGATTAAGAGTTCGGTTAGTTGGGTTTCTTTGCGTCGGCATCTTCAATGACGACTTCAACACGGCGGTTTTGCTGGCGACCGGCAGCAGTGTCATTGGTGGCAATTGGTTTGGTTTTGCCGAAACCGCGCGCGGCTTTGATCTTTTCGGCTTTGACCCCGGATTCAGTCAAATAGCTGCTGACAGCTTCCGCACGACTTTGCGAAAGTTTGTTGTTCAATTCATCAGAGCCAACGGAATCCGTGTGACCTTCAATTTCCAGCAACAACATGCCTGGATAGCCCAGCAGAATTCCCGCCAGTTTGCTCAGCTTTTCGCGGGCTGCGGGTTTCAGCGTGGCTTTGCCCGTGTCGAACAAAACATCTCCCAGGTTGACAATGTATCCACGAGTTTCGCGTTTGGTGTCCAGAATTTCAGACAGCGAAACGTACAGCTTTTGATAGGCAGCATCGCGTTCGCGTTTGGCTTCGTCGGCAGCTTTGTTGGCGCGTTCGGCTTCAGCGCGGGCGGCAGCTTTTTCGGCTTCGGCGCGGCGAGTTGCTTCTTCAGCAGCAGCTTTGTCAGCCGCAGCACGGCGAACCGATTCATCGGCAGCGCGGCGTTCGTTTTCCGCTTTCAACCGAATCGCTTCTGATTCGCGCGCGGCAGCTTCGCGGCGATTGCGTTCCTCTGTGGCGGAGCGTTCGGCTCTTTCTGCTTCCAGTTTTGCGCGTTCTGCTTCCGCTCTGGCCTTATCAGCTTCCTGACGAATGCGTATGGCCTCGGCTTGTGCCTGTTCGGCTTCGGCTTTGGCCTCGGCCAGACGGCGCAACCGCTCTTGCCGCTCGTTTTCGATCCGAGCCTGTTCTTCCCGTTCTGTGGCGTGATCGCGCGCAACTTGGGCCAAGCGCATCACGTCACGAGCCATGCCGCTGAATTTCGTTTCGTCCTTCAAATTGCGCGGCCAGATTTGTTCCAGCGTGTTCAGTTTGATTTCGGCTTGTTTCCACTCATCGGCTGCATATTCTTTTGCGCCTGATTTGCGTGCAATGTCCATTGAACGCCGAGCGCCCAGAATCAGGCGCGGAGTGGTGTAATCGGCCTTCAGCGAATCATTGTCGCTCGATTCATACAAGTTGCCTTTGTCGGCTTTGTATTCCGCCTGGACGGTTTGAACGCCTGCCGTCGTGTTTTTGGGCAGCGACGTTTCCGCCACCACTTTCGGGGAAGGGAATTTGACTTGGCCGTGGGGTTCAGCGGTGATCATCAATCCAAATGTTTGCGCTGTGCTCATGGCTTGCAATTCGGCGGCATACCCGCTGGGCATTTCAGTCAAATTGTCAGCCTGACCTTCGGGGGTTACGGCCCAAACCACGAATGTCGTGTAAAAGACTCCGTATGTTTGCGGGTTATCCAGGTTTTCGATCTTCAGTTTGATGCGCGCTTCATTCTTTTTGTATTCAACGTCGGCTTTACCCACCACACGCGGAGCCAGCGAGGTGCCATTCAAATTGACTGTGGTTTTTTTATTTTCGACGTAGCGCACTGCCAGCGTCGTTCGTTTGGCAAACGTATCCTGCGCCGATTGCGCCAGCGCGCCAATGGCAAACATCGCCATCATCATCAATGAAAAAACAACTCTCTTCATATCCTTGCCTCCAGTTTCAGTTTCAGTTCACGGCTCACAGTTGGGGATCCTGCGGACTGTGACGGCGAGCGATGAACTCAGAGAAGAATTTCTTTTGCGCCAAGTCCGCGCGCGATTTCTTCAGCGCGTTCGGCAAATGGCGGCGGCATTTTGACAGCAACTAGATAGCCTT
>CAZXHW010000708.1:0-4525 GCA_964639915.1 uncultured Heliomicrobium sp. | reverse complement strand
CATCGTCAGGTCATTCTGCCAAGTCAGATTTTGGGCAAAAGTCAGCCCGGATAAAACCAGAACGATCAAAATGGCTGCGGCAAATACCAGCTTTTTGGTCGGAATTGCCACGCGGTTGTACAGCCAGACAATGCCCATTGCTGCGAGTAGGCAAAAACCAACGGATGGCAAGTAAAGATAGCGGTCGTGGATGATGGATTCTTCGGGATTGAAGGCTTTTAGATTCAGCACCGGCAAGACGAACATCAGCGTCCAAGCCAGCGCAAGCAATCCAATTTTGGACTTCCGAACCAGCCACAAGCTGAGCGCTAAAACAGCGACAAACAGCAGCAGCGGCAACCAGAACGGCGGCTGGCTGGGCACATCAACGTATCCGTGATCGTAAATTACCGACAGCGGATATGGCGCAAACAGCATTCGCACATACGCAAACAACACAGAAGGTTCGGTCAGCAACACCTGTTGCGGTGTGATGCCAACGGCTTTGGGTTCAGGCTTGCTGATGAAACCCAACACGGCGATGCGCGCCGCCAGATACAAAAACCCGGCTATCAGAAACGGCGCAGTTCGCATCAACACACGATTCAACTTTGTGCTAATGGGTTCATTTCCGCTGCTTCTGAGCCATTCGCGCACAGCGACGACTCCGACCATAACAATGGCGACTTCTTTGGTAAACAGCGCCAAGAGCGCCATTCCCAAACTTGCCAATTGCCATTTGGTATCCGCTTCGCCTTCTTTGATGTGGCGTTCGTGAAAAATCAGCGCCAGCAAGACAAACACTGTCGCCAACGGATCGGGAACTCCCGAAACCCAGGCGACAGATTCCACGTGAATCGGGTGAACTCCAAACAACAGCGCGGCCAGGGCGGCGACTTCGCGCGATTGCCCCCAGGCGCGCACCAGACGGTAAACCAAAAAGGTCGCTCCCAGATGCAGCAACAGAGAAACCAAATGCCAGCCAAACGGCGAAAATCCGAACAACTGATAATTGATGATCAGAAGGCTGTTAAAGATCGGGCGGTAATACAGGCCAACGGCTTTGCTGGGGTCGGAGGTCATAAACTGCCAAACGCCTTGCGTGAACATTGCCGGAATGTTCGTCACAGATTGCAGCGTCGGATTTTTCAAAATCTGAAAGCCGTCGTCGTAAACAAACTCCCCGGTCAGCGAGTTCAAAAACACCAGCGCCGTGATGGCCAGAATCAAAATCAAGGCGTTGCGCTCCGACTTTCCGGCTTTGATCGAAAACGGTTGTGATTGTGTTGCGTGCTGTGGCGCAGCCGGTTTTGTTTCAACCGCCGATTCCTGCGGTTCTTGCGCTACTGTTTTTTGCTCTTCGGTTCGGACAGCCGGTTGCGGTTGGGGAGTGAGTTTCTTTTTGCCTTTCGACTTTTTCATGTCCTGGGAACGACCTCCTGGGCGCGTGCCTTGATTCTGGAATTTCGATTTGGATTTGGCCTCTGTGCCGATACGTCTGGTATGATGCGAGGCCTGCAAGGTATACCCGCAAAGACTTTACTGTTCAAGAGCTTCAATGAAAGAGAAGGTTATGGCGAAAAAGAACTCACAAAAGCTGAACACCGGCACGCAAGCGACGGCCAAATCATCAAATACAAATCAGGTTGTTATTAACCAGACTACCCAAACTCAAAGTGCGAAACGCTGGCTGGCTCCGCTGGCAATCCTGGTGATGCTCGGCGCGGCAGCGGCCATCTTTTTTTACGGCGACAAGCTGATGGGCAAAAGCAGCCAATCGGCGACCACAGACCCGGATATGGGATTGAAAGAACCGATCAAAATGAACATCGCGCAAGCCGTGATGGTCACCGTGGATCTGGATTTCGGCAGACCCGCAACTATCGCCGAAGCCATTCAGCAAGTTGAACGTGGCTATCAGCCGGATGACGGCGTCGGGCGAACCTTCGCCGTGCTGGATGCTTACGGGGAAATGACTCCCGAAGGCAAACTGCACATGTCCATGCACGTCAGCAGCGAAAAACCTGGCTTTGGCAGCTTGAAGTTCAAACGCACTGGCGAAACATTGTGGCGCGGCAGATTTGGAAATCCGGGCGATGCTCCGGCTGGCACAAAGAGCTTAACGATTATGATGGCCAATGGCTCTGGCGGAAATCACGTGCTGGATGGCGGGCGTGGGGGCAGCTCTGCCCTGGATGTTTTCCTGCAAAATTCGCAGCAGAAATTGCGCGACGTTTGGCCAGATGGCGAAGAGCGCGAATTCACCTTTATTTACAGCGCTTGCGGCTGTCCTGTGAAAGCCATGGTTCGGCGCGTCGGCGAAAAAACTCAGCGAACTTCTGACTTGCCCGTGATCTTCCCGGACGATCCGGCTGCCGTTCAATTGATCGCGGGTTTAATGAAGTGGTGAGGCTTCAGGCACGTTCCTTCCGATAAGCTAAGGAATTAACGTCTCTATAATCAATCGGATAAAACACAAAGGCACAGTGGAGAGAGCTCCCTGTGCCTTTTAGCTTTTAATAAAATTTTTGCCTGCCAGCAACCTTTTTCCAGTCGAACGGAGTCTCAGGCTTCGCCGCCCCAGTTTCTGAATGGATCTTCTTCTGCCTGATCATTCAACAAGACATTTATTGAGGTATTTACTGTATGAAGATAGTTACTCCGCCTTCGTGGACGCAAAGGTTTGTGTCCGCATTTATTTTGTGCGCTTTCAGTTTCGGCTTGACGACTTGGGCACAAACCCCTTCCAACATTGGGTTCGAACGCAGTCGCGGTCGCGACATTCTCAAAACCATCAAAGACGACATCAAAAAGAATTACTATGATCCGGAATTTCACGGCCTGGACCTGGAAGCGCGATTCAAGGCTGCCGAAGAGAAAATTCAAGAGGCTCAATCCGTTGGCCAGATTTTCGGCATCATTGCGCAAGCAGTGATTGATCTGGACGATTCGCACACGTTTTTCATCCCACCCAGCCGCAGCGACAGTGTCGAATATGGATGGCAAATGCAGGCTTTCGGCGACAAATGCTATGTCACAGCTATCAAACCGGGCAGCGATGCCGAAGCCAAAGGGCTGAAACCCGGCGATCAGGTCTTGCTAGTTGGCGGCTTCAAACCCACGCGTGAACTGGTTTGGAAAATCAATTATCTGTTTTATTCGTTGCGTCCTACGCCAATGTTACCTGTGGTAGTTCAAAAACCGGATGGTACTCAAAAGCAACTTGAGATTCTGGCCAAGGTCAAACAGGGCAAGCGAATGATCAACCTGACAGGCACTGACGGCGGCAACGACATCATCAGTTTCCTACGCGAACTGGAAGCGGAAGATCGGCTCAATCGCCACCGCTACATCACTGCGGGCGAAACCAGCCTGATGATCTGGAAAATGCCGCAATTCGATCTGGACGAAACCCAGGTCGGAGATTTGATGGGCAAGGTCAAAAAGCACGAGAACCTGATTCTGGATTTGCGCGGCAATGGAGGCGGATACGTCAAAACGCTGGAATGGTTAACAGGGTATTTCTTCGACAAGGACATCAAAATCGCGGACCTGAAAGGGCGGAAAGAACTGAAGCCGCAACTTGCCAAATCGAAAGGCGATAACGTTTTCAAAGGCAAGGTGGTGGTTTTGATAGACAGCAAGTCCGGATCGGCGGCGGAACTGTTTGCGCGTGTGGTTCAGCTTGAAAAGCGCGGCACAGTGATCGGCGACCGCAGTGGCGGAGCGGTGATGCGTTCGCGCCACTATAGTCACGAACACGGCACCGGCACAGTCGTTCCTTACGGTGTCAGCGTTACCGACGCGGATTTGATTATGGCGGATGGAAAAAGCCTGGAACGCGTCGGTGTCATGCCCGATGAACTGTTGTTGCCTTCAGCAGCGGATTTGGCGGCCAACCGCGATCCGGTGTTGTCGCGAGCGGCAGAAGTGCTGGGCATTAAACTTTCGCCGGAAAAGGCCGGAGCGATGTTCCCCATTGAATGGAGAAAGTAACTTCGAGTTGAATTCACGAAAAGGCAGCGAAGCCAATCGGCCTCGCTGCCTTTCCTTTTTAGCTGCGCACGCGAGCGACCGCCGCCTGCCAGCCTTCATAAAGCCGGTCACGTTCAGCTTTCTTCATCTTCGGTTCGAAGCGTTTTTCGACCTGCCATTGACCAGCGATTTCTTTTTCGCTCTTCCAGAAGCCAACCGCCAAGCCCGCCAGAAACGCTGCGCCAAGCGCCGTTGTTTCTGTAATGACAGGACGCACAACCGGAACGCCCAGAATGTCCGCCTGGAACTGGCAAAGGAAGTTGTTGGATGTGGCACCGCCATCCACGCGAAGTTCTTTCGCTTTGATGCCAGAATCTTTTTGCATACATTCGACGACATCGCGGGTTTGGTAGGCCATTGCTTCAAGCGCGGCCCGCGCCAGATGCGCTCGCGTTGCGCCGCGCGTCAAACCAATGACGGCTCCGCGTGCTTCCTGATCCCAGTACGGGGCGCCAAGCCCGACAAACGCCGGGACGAAATAGACTCCGTTCGTATCATTGACGGAAGTCGC